>JASJEC010000031.1 GCA_030064845.1 Kiloniellales bacterium | reverse complement strand
GAACTCTATCACGGCCTGCCGGCCCAGCCCGGCGCCGACGAACTGCTCGCGCTGCGCCGCATGGGTCTGCTGGCCCGGTACCTGGAGACCACGGGCCTGCCCGACGAGGCCCTCTCGATCGGTCTGCTGCCGGACCGCGGCGCCTTCGTCGAGATCGTGGTGCAGGTCTTCGAGAGCGATGAGCGCTCGCCCGACTACGGTGTGCTTGCCCCATGAGCGACGAGCCAAAAGATCAGCCGGAACCGGTCGTGGTGCTGGAAGAGCTGGCGGACGAACCGCTCGCGCCGGGCGCCGCCGAGGCCGCAACGCGCTGGCCGGCCGCGCTGCCCGCAACGTCGGCAACGGCACCGGCGCTTCGTCCGCCCAGCCAGGCCTGGCTGGTCACCTTCACCGATCTGATCGCCCTCATGTTGACCTTCATGGTCTTGCTCTTCGCCATGTCGAAAGTCGAGCAGCGCCGGTGGCAGAACCTGGTCGACGCCCTGACCCAGAACCTCAATGCAGTGCGCGAGATGCCCGCGGCGGCGCCGACGGCAACGCTCGACGTCGAGGACGTCGAGACCCTGCCGGGCTTCGACCTGGACTATCTTTCGGCTCTGCTGAGCCAGAACCTGGCGGCCGACCCTCTCTTGTCGGACGTCCTGCTGACGCGCATGGAAGGGCGTCTCGTCATTGCGCTGCCCTCCGCCTTGCTGTTCGAGAGCGGCTCGGTTCAGCCCTCGGCGCGGGCGCCGGAGGTGCTCAACGCCCTGGCCGGACAACTGCGTTATGTCGGCAACAAGATCGAAGTCGCCGGCCATGCCGACCCGCGTCCGCCGGGCGGCGGCATTCCGTCGAACTGGGAGCTGTCTCTCGCCCGGGCCCGTAACGTGGCCTTCCTGCTGAACGCGGCGGGCCTCGAGGGGCGCATCGTCGCGCGCGGCTACGGCCACTCGCGCTTCGACAGCCTGTCCCAGAAGCTCCAGGGGGCGCGGCGCCTCGTTATCGGCCGCCGGGTCGAGGTGGTGATCCACGACTATCGCGAGGCGCTGCCATGAGCCGGGCCGGGGCCGGGCGAGCCGTGCCGCTCGCCGTGTTGGGGGTGCTGGCCTGGCTGGTGCCGCTGCCGGGACCGGCCGGGGCCGCTCCGGACGGCCCGGGCGCGGTCAGCGCGAACTCGGCCAGCCCGAACTCGGCCAGCGTTGGGGTGCGCGCCGGCCGGCACCCGGACTTCACCCGACTGGTGTTCGACTGGGGCCGGGCCGTCGGCTACCGGGTCGAGCGCTCGGGCGATCGGTTCACCGTCGAGTTCGACGATCCGGCAGGGCTCGATCTCTCGCAGGTCTCGGACCAGAACCTGCCGCGCCTTCGTTCGGTCGCGAGCGAGGTCCGGGACGGCAGGCGGGTCGTGTCGCTGACCCTGGAGCAGGGCGGCTCGCTGCGCGCTTTCCGCAGCGGGACCAAGGTCGTGCTCGACATCTCCAGCGCCGCGAAACCGTCGGCACCGAGCGCGGAACGGGCGGCCAAGCCGGTCCGCCCGGCCACTTCCGGCCGCTCGTCGGTTGCCGGCCCGAACGCCGTGGTCGATCTCGCCGTACGGGCCGTGCTGGCCGAACCCAGGGCCGAGCCCGTCGACGCCGACCGGCCGGCGCCGGCGGCTGGGGCCGGAACCAAGGCGGCCCCGGACCAGGCGGTCCGGACCGACCCGACGGCCACGGTGGAGTTCGAGCTGCCGCTCGGCGGCGGGGCGGCGGCCGCCTTCCGCCGCGGCGACCGGCTCTGGCTCGTGTTCGACCGGCCGCTGCCGGCCGGGTTCGGCGCCGCCCTGCAGCGCGGTACCCCTGGTCTGCCACCCTTCGAAGAGTCGGCGGTCGAGAATGCGACCGTTCTGTGGTTCAGCGTGCCGCCGTCCGTGGCGGCACGCCTCACGCCCAGCCCCCGGGGCTGGCGGGTGCGCCTCGGTCCCGGCGACCCCGCGCCGCTGAAGGACGTGGCGATAGAGACCCAGGCACAGCCGTCGCCGCGCCTGCTCTACAAAGTCGCCGCGGCCGGGCGGCTGATCGAGATCGCGGACCCGGAGCTGGGCGACACCTTGCGGGTGCTGCCGGTCCCGGAGCCCGGTCTCGGACAGTCCCAGGCGCGGCGTTTCCCCGAGTTCCGGTCGCTGCCGACCACCCAGGGCTTCGCCTTCGTGGCCTATTCCGACACCCTGCGGGTCGGCCTCGGGCTCGACGGCATTTCGGTGATCGGCGAGAAAGGCCTGCTGATCACGACGGAGAACGATCTTCCGGCGGCTCGCGCGTCCGGTGGACCGCTACGCTCCACCCGTCCCAGGCTGTTTGCCTTGGCGGCCTGGCGCCTCGGCCCCGGCGAGGACTTCGACCGCAACCGCCAGCGTCTGCAAAAGGCCGCAGGCCTGGCCAGCGAGGCCAAGGGCGCCAGCCAAAGGCTCGCGCTCGCCCGGTTCTACTTCGCGCATGGCCTGGCCGCCGAGACGCTCTCGGTCTTGAGGGAAATGGGCGCGGCCGGCGATCCCTTCTTGGACCGTCCCGAGATCGTGTTGATGCGGGGAGCCAGCCACTTCATGGCCCGTGAGACCGAGAAGGCGGCGGTTCAGCTCGCGCTGCCGACCATGGACGGCCAGATCGACGCGGCGCTTTGGCGCGCGGCCCTCGCCGCGCGCAACGGCGCTTGGGCCAGCGCCGCGGAGCTTTTTCAGGAGTCCGAAGGTCTGATCGCCGAATATCCGCGGCGCTGGCGCAACAGCTTGCGGCTGCTCGCCGCCGAGGCCCGGCTCGGCGTCGGCGACACAGGCGGGGCCAGCCTCTACCTCGGGCAGGTTCACGAGGATCGGCCCGACGAGATCCAGAAGGCGCGGCTCGACCTGCTCGACGCCCGCCGCTTTCTGGCCGATGGCCGGATGAATGCCGCAATCGATATCCTGGACCGCCTGTCCCGGGATCCGCACCGGCCGACCCAGGCGCAGGCCCGGCGGATCCTGGTCGAGCAGAAGTACGCCTCGGGCGCCGTGGACCGCGCCCAGACGATCGAGGAACTGGAGCGCCTCAGGTTCCTCTGGCGCGGCGACGAGTTCGAGCTGGAACTGCTGTCGCGGTTGGCCGAGCTCTACGCCGAGATCGGCGACTATCGCACGGCGCTGCACCGTTACCGGCAGTTGGCGTCGCGCCGGCCCGGGTCGGAGGAGTCCGACGCGGCCGCCAAGAAGATGCGCCAGCTCTTCGCACGGATCCTCGACGACCGGGACGGCGCCCAGGTGCCGCCGCTCAAGGCTGTGGCGCTCTACGAGGAATTCAGGGAACTGACACCCTTGGGCAGCACCGGGGTCCGGCTGATCCGCAGCCTGGCGCGCCGGCTGACCGAGGTCGAGCTGCCGTCCCGGGCGGCCGAGATGCTCGAGCAGACGATCACCGGCCGGCTGCGCGGCGAGGACCGGGCTGGGCTGGGCGCCCAGCTCGCCGAGATCCATCTGCGGAACGCCGCGCCCGAGGGGGCGCTGAGCGCGCTCGATCGCACCCGGGTCGCAGGGGCGAGCGCAGCGGTTGTCCGCGACCGGAAGCACCTGCGCGCCAAGGCGTTGGCCGACCTGGGCCGGGAGCCCGAGGGGCTCGCCCTGCTCGCGGCCGACACCAGCGAGCCCGGCCTCAGGCTGAAGCTCGAGATCGCCTGGAAACTGCGGGATTGGCAACTGGCCGGCGAGGCTTTGGACCTCATGGTACCCGAGACGCCGCCGCAAGACCGGCTCTTGAGCGATGTCGAGAGCCGCCGAGTGATCAACCTCGCCATCGCCCACACCATGGCCAGGAAACGAGACGCCCTGGCTTCCTTACGGCGGCGCTACAGCACGGCGATGGCGTCGAGCCCGCACGGCGAGAGCTTTCGGCTCCTGACCAGCGATTTCGGCACCGCCGATGCCAGCGCGATCATGGAGGAGCTGAAGGACGTCGACACGGTCGATTCCTTCATCGCCAGCTACCGCAGCAGCGGCGCGGAGGCCGCGGCCAACTAGCCGGACTTGCCAGAACGAATTCACCGGCTCGATAGTTCGCTCGTGGCGATCCCTCTCGGCCCGACTCTGCTCTGACAGGATGATGAAAAAGTGCTCGGTTGGGACCATCACCCTTCGAGAAACTCAGGGTGAGAGCGAGATGTTTCGAGCCTTACCCTCATCCTGAAGGTGTCGAAGGATGACCGTGATCAAGGGCGCCAGGCTTGTTCATCGGCCTGTTAGTAATCGTCACACGCCGTAGCTCTGCACGAGGCTGCCGGCGACCAGGTACCAGCCGTCGACCAGGACGAAGAAGATCAGCTTGAAGGGCAGAGAGATCATGATCGGCGGCACCATCATCATGCCCATGGACATGAGCACCGAGGCGACAACCATGTCGATGATCAGGAACGGCAGGAACAGCAGGAAGCCGATCTCGAAGGCGCGCTTCAGCTCGCTGATCATGAAGGCGGGCACGAGCGCCCGTAGCGGCGTCTCGTCCGGCGATTCCGGCGCCTCGATCTCGGCCAGGTCGAGAAACAGCTTCAGGTCCTGCTCGCGCACGTGGCTCATCATGAAGTCGCGCACCGGGCCGGCGGCGAGATCGAGCGCCTGCATCTCGGTGACCTGTTCCTCGAGCAGAGGTGCGATCGCCTGATCGTAGATCTGCTCGAGGGTCGGCATCATGATGAAGGCGGTCAGGAACAGCGCGAGGCTGACCAGCACGGCATTGGGCGGTGTCTGCTGAATGCCCATGGCGCTGCGCAGGAAGGACAAGACCACGACGATCCGGGTGAAAGAGGTCATCATGACCAGGATCGAGGGCGCCAGAGAGAGGATGGTGATCAGCGCGACGAGCTGGAGAATCCGCCCGGTCGCCGAGCCGACGTCGGCGCCGAAGTCCAGGTTCAGGCTCTGGGCCGCCGCCGGCGCCGCGCTGAGAAGCCAGACGCCGAGGACCGCGCCGGTGAGGGCGATGGCGGCTGCGCGGGGCCCGGTCATTCCGCCGCGGCTCCCTCAACGCCCGCGCGCTGGGGCAGCGCGCCGTCGAGCAGCAGATCCCGTTCAGGCCCGAGCAGCACGAGGTATTCGCTCTCGTCGCGCCGCAGCAGGACGAGCTTGCGCCGGGTGTCCAGCGGCATGACCTCGACCACCGCGAGCCGGTGCGACGGCCCGGCGCGGTGGGCCAGCCGGCCGGCCAGGCCGAAGCGCCGGGCCAGCCAGGCGGCCACGCCGATCAGGCCGAGCACGAAGGCCAGGGCCATCACGAAATTGAGATAGAGCGGAAGCTCGCTCACGGCGCCTCTCCGCCCGGCGGCGCGCCGGCGCCCGGTGTCTCGGGCTCGGCGGCCGCCGCGCCGGGCTCGGCGTCCCCCGGGCTCGGCGCCGCGCCGTTCGCCCGGTAGACGTGGGTCAGGATCTCGGCGACCGCGGCCAGCGCCTGGACCGGGATCTCGCTGTCGACGTCGATCGCCGCCAGCACCTCGGCGAGGCTCGCGTCGGTCCGTACCTTGATGCCGCGCGCAAAGGCGATCTCGAGGATCTGCTCGGCCACCTTGCCCTGGCCCTTTGCCAGGATGCGCGGTGCGCCGGGGCCGGCCCGCTCGTCGCGCAGGGCCACCGCGAGCGGGCCCCGGCGCCCGCCGGGTCGGCGGGGCGGGCTTTCCTGGGATCGGCCGGGCTCGTGGGACGGGCCGGATTCTCGGGACTCGTCAGTCACCAAAGCACGCTCGCGCGAAAGTCGACTGCCGCTGCCGAGCGGTCCGGGCGAGACAACCCAAAGCGTTCTGCCGGCGGGCCGCCCTAGCGTGATTGATTAACCTTAATGAATTATTGAGCCGCAGAGGTGACCTGGGAAAAGGTCTAGGCGGTTCCTCGGGTTGGGGCGGTTCAGCCGCCCTTGTCCGGTTCCGAGGCCGCAGCCGGCGGATTCGCGTGCTCGGCGTCCAAACCGCTGTTGCCGCCCTCCAGGGCGGCGCGGTTTTCCGCCTGGATGCGCTCGTGGATCTCGCGCCTCAGGACAGTGGCGGTCGAGGGGAAGGTGAAGCCCAGCTTGATCGATTTCCCGCGGATATCGATCACCGTTACTTCGATGTCGCCGTTGATGATGACCGATTCGCCGATCTTACGGGTAAGATACAGCATCGGTCGGCACTTCCCCCAGTCGCGAAAGTCAGTCTCGAAGTCGGCCTCGAGCCGCGGCCCCGAAACGCGGCGGGGCGGCGCTGCCTCCAGCTTAGTTCGATTTTATCGCGCAATTAAAACACTTTTTACGCATCTTTAATAGGCCGCGCGTGATACTGGCGTGGGTCGATGCAGCCCATCGATCCAAACGCCGGAACAACCGCCGATTGGTGATGCGGCCCGGCGATTCGACCGATCTCTCGGGAGGCGCCGATGGCTGGCAAACTGGATATCTTTCAAGCCCTTGTAAGGCGCATGCAGTGGCTTGGCCAGCGCCAGAACGTGCTGGCCCAGAACATCGCCAACACCGACACGCCCGGCTACCGGCCGCAGGACCTCAAGCACGGGCCCTTCGAGCGGGTCCTGGCGCGCGCGGTCGCGGCCGTCCAGCCGGCGGCCACCCATCCGGCCCACCTGCAGGGGCGGAGCGCGAAACCGGGGGCGGTCGGATCCCAGGATCAGCGCCACACCTTCGAGACCGCGCCTTCGGGCAACGCCGTCGTGATCGAAGAGCAGCTGATCAACGTGGCCGAGACCCAAATGAGCCACCAGACGATGACCAACCTGTACCGCAAGCACACCCAGATGCTGCGCGCGGCGCTCGGCAGCCGCGAGGGCTGAGCGCGCGCTCGAGATAAGAGAAGAGGGAGAAGACCATGGATCTGCTCGAATCGATGCACATCTCGGCGGCCGGCCTGCAATCCCAGGGAACGCGCTTGCGGACGATCGCCGAGAACGTGGCCAATGCCGACTCGACGGCGCAGGTTCCGGGCGGCGAGCCCTACCGCCGCAAGGTCGTCACCTTCGCCAACGAGCTGAACCGGGAGCTCGGGATCGAGACGGTCCAGGTCTCCGGCGTCGTGCCCGACCGCAGCGACTTCGGCCTGCGCTTCGATCCGGGGCATCCGGCGGCCGACGGTCGGGGCTACGTGCTGACGCCCAACGTCAACTCGCTGCTGGAGATGGCCGACATGCGCGAGGCCCAGCGGAGCTACGAGGCCAATCTGAAGGTGATTCAGTCGTCGCGCAGCATGCTGCAGCAGGCCGTCGACCTGCTGCGCTGAACCTTGAAGGGGCGGATCCATGGCGGTTGATTTCAATCAGGCCCTGGCGGCCTACGACCGAGCGCTCAGAGGCGAGGGGCTGGGCGGGCTGGAATCGCGCGACCAGGGAAGCGCCGGCGGGTCCGACTTCTCCGAAGCGCTGCGCGAGGCGACCGAGAGCGCGATCGACGTGCTGCACAAGGGCGAGATGGAATCGTTCCGCGCCGCCGCCGGTCAGGCCGACATCACCGAGGTGGTCACTGCGGTCAGCCAGGCCGAGATCACCCTGCAGACCATGGTCGCGGTGCGCGACCGGGTCATCCAGGCCTACCAGGAAATTCTGCGGATGCCGATCTGACGGGGCTTCGGCCGCGCCGCGGTAATCCGCCGCCACAGGAGCAGCGTCCAGTGGACTTGACCGACGTTCTCGAAGTGTCGCGCCAAGCGGTCGTGGTCATGCTGATGGTCGGCGCGCCGATCCTGCTGCTGGCCCTGGCGGTCGGCCTGACCGTCTCGCTGTTCCAGGCGCTGACCCAGATCCAGGAGATGACGCTCTCCTTCGTCCCCAAGATCCTGGTGATCTTCGTCTCGCTCCTCCTGCTGCTGCCGTTCATGGTCTCGACCCTGGTGTCCTTCGGCGAAAACCTGATGGACCGGATCGTGGCGCTCGGCTGACGGTATGCTCGCGGAAATCCTGCCCGAACAGCTCTTCGCCTATTTCCTGGTGTTCCTCCGGCTCGGCGCGGCCATGATGCTGCTGCCGGGCTTCGGCGACGCCTACGTGCCGCCGCGGGTGCGCCTCCTGCTGGCGCTGACCACCACACTGGTGGTCGCGCCGCTGTTGCTGCGCGGCTTGCCGGCGCTGCCCGAAAGCCCGGCCGGCCTGACCCTCCTGGTGCTGGGCGAAACCATGGTTGGTCTTTTTCTCGGCGTCACCACCCGCATGTTCATGGCCGCGCTCGCCACCGCGGGCATGATGATCGCGTCGACGACCTCGCTGGCCAACGCCCTGGTGACCGATCCCAGCGCCGCCCAGCAAGGCTCTATCGCCGGCTCGTTCCTGACCGTGGTCGCCTTGACCGCGATCTTCGCTCTCGACCTCCACCATCTCATGTTCCGGGCCCTGGTCGCCAGCTACGAGGTCTTCCCGCCGGGCCAGGCGCTGCCCGTGGGCGCGTTCTCCGAGACCGTCGCCCGGACCATGGCGGAGACCTTCAGGCTCTCGTTCCACATCGCCGCGCCCTTCATCGCGGTCGGGCTGATCTTCTACCTCGGCATCGGCCTGCTGGCCCGGCTGATGCCGCAGGTGCAGATCTTCTTCATCGCCATTCCGCTGCAGATCTCGCTCGGCCTCGTGGTGTTCTCGATCTCTCTGCCCTTCGCGATCCGCTGGTTCCTGGCCGCGCTCGACCACCGGCTCGCCGAATTGGCCGGGCTGGGCGGGACCTGAGCCCATGGCCGAGGAACGCCCGGACGACGCGCAAAAAACCGAGGAGCCGACCCAGAAGCGGCTCAACGAAGCGCACGAGAAGGGCCAGGTCGCGAAGTCCCAGGAGGTCGGCCACTGGTTCATGCTGCTCGCGGCCGCGTTGGCGATCGGCTTGTTCGGTTCGGCCGTGGTTTCCGGCTTGGGCGAGTCGCTCTACGGCTTCGTCGCCCGGCCCCACGCGATCGCTGTGAACCAGGGGGCGCTCCCCGACTTGGCGGCGGCGACGCTCTGGGACCTCGCCTGGGCGCTCCTGCCGTTCCTGGTGCTGACGGTCGCGGCCGCGCTGGCCGGCGCGCTGCTCCAGATCGGCTTCATCTTCAGCGCCGAGACGCTCCAACCCAAGCTCGAGAAAATCTCGCCGATTACCGGCTTCAAGCGGCTGTTCTCGATGCGGGCCCTGGTCGAATTCGCCAAGGGCCTAGTCAAGCTGGCGCTGGTCGGGGCGGCGATCGGGCTGCTGCTGTGGCCCGAGCGGGAGCTGATTCCGGTGACCGTCTCCATGGAGCCCGAACAGCTGCTCGACGCCGTGCGCGTCCTGGCGTTCCGCGTCCTGGTGGTGGTGCTGGCGGTCATGACGGTGGTCGCCGCGCTCGACTTCGCCTTTCAGAAGATGCAGCACATCAAGCAGCTGCGCATGACCAAGCAGGAGTTGAAGGACGAGTTCAAGCAGAGCGAAGGCGACCCCATGGTCAAGGGCCGCCTGCGCCAGATCCGCACGGAGCGTGCCCGCCGTCGCATGATGGCCGCCGTGCCCGAGGCCGACGTAGTGGTCGCCAACCCGACCCACTTCGCGGTCGCGCTCAAGTACGAGCCGGGCACCCCCGGCGCGCCCCGGGTCACCGCCAAGGGCGCCGACAACATCGCCCTAAAGATCCGCGAGCTGGCCGAGCAGCATGAGGTGCCCGTGGTCGAGAACCCGCCCCTGGCCCGGGCGCTCTACGATACGGTCGCGCTCGATCAGGAAATCCCGGAACAGCACTACCGGGCGGTCGCCGAGATCATCGGCTACGTGCTGCGGCTCAAGGGACGGCTGCCGGGCCGGCCGCGGCCGCCGGGCACGCGCCCGGCGCCGGACGGCACGACGGACTTGCGGCAAAAGACTCGGTGATGGATAACTCCAAAAGCGAATCAGTAATGACCGCGGCACCGACCCAAGTCTTCATGCGGAAAAACTTAACAAGGACTGGCGGGTTACTCTCCGGGATTTCGCTCGTCTTGGCGGCGAAGCCGGCACTGGCCGCCGAGACCGGTGAATTCCTGACGGCGGTGCAGCTCGTTCCCCTGCTCGGCGGCCTGGCGCTCGGCGGCGCCCTCGCCGGATACTTCGCTCTGCGGCGCCTCAGGGTCTACCGCGACGCGATCTCGGCGGTCGGCCGTCCGCGCCAGATCATCGACGGCGCCGGCCGGGTGATCTTCGCCAGCGACTCCCTTGGCGAGACCTTCGGCGATCGCGCTCGGCCGCTGCCCGAGCTGCTCAAGGCCCGGGCCGCCGACGACGAGTCCCGCGAGAAGATCGAACGGCTGGAGGTGATCGCCCGGCGCGGCCGCAAGGGCGCGGCCGAGATCCGGCTACGCCCGGGCGCCGCGGGAGACGGGCAGCCGGAGGATCAAGCGGCGGTTCGCCAGGACATCGCGGTCTACCCGCTAAAGCCCGGCTCGGGCCACGCGGTCTGGCTGGTCGACGACATGCAGCTGCGGCAGCGGACCGAACACCGGGTCGAGGCCGAGCGCCGCCGCTTCATGGCCCTGCTGGAGCCGACAACCCTGGGCGGCTACCTGCTCGACGGCCAAGGCTGCATCGTCGCGGTCAATCAGCGCCTGGCCGACTGGCTGGGCTGGCCGAAGGCGGCGCTCGAGGGCGGTGGCCGCCGCCTGCGCGACCTCTTCGCCGAGGCTGCGCCCGACCTTCTTGCGGCCCACGCACCCGCCCCGCGGGAGGCCGGCGTGCCGCAGGGCGAGGGCGGCGCGATCCGCTTCAAGACGGCGAGCGGCGAGGGCTTCGACGGCTGGGTGACCCAGGCGATCGAGCGCGGCGAGGACGGGACGCTGGTCCGGACCTATGGCCTGGTGCGCAATCTGACGCGCGAGCGGGCGCCCGCCGAGGCCCTGGCCCGCGCCGAGCGGCGGCTGGACGACCTGTTCCAGAGGGCGCCGGTCGGCCTCGCCCTGGTCGACGCCGGCGGCGTGATCACGGAATGCAACGAGGCTATCCGGGATCTCGCCGGGCTCGAGGGAGAGCGCGCCGCCGGGCGGCGCCTGGTCGAGCTGGTCGCCGAGGATGGGCGGCCCCTGGTGACCGACCTGATGGAGCGGGCCGCCAAGGGCGAGGCGGGGCACGTCGACCTGGCTGATCAGGACGGCCGCTCGGTCGAGGTCACGCTGGCTGGCAGCGGGGGCGTGACCTGCGCACTGTTCCTGACGCCGCTCGGCCGCGCGCCGGAGAAGGACAGCGCCGAGGCGGGCGGCTTCGAGGCGGGCGGCTTCATCGCCCACTTCATCGACACCACCGAGCAGAAGAGCCTGGAGCGGCAGTTCGTCCAGTCCCAGAAGATGCAGGCGGTCGGCCAGCTCGCCGGCGGGATCGCCCACGACTTCAACAACCTGCTGACCGCGATGATCGGCTTTTCCGATCTCCTGCTGCTGCGCCACCGGCCGGGCGACCAGTCCTTCGCCGACATCATGCAGATCAAGCAGAACGCCAACCGGGCGGCCAACCTGGTGCGCCAGCTGCTCGCCTTCTCGCGCCAGCAGACCCTGCAGCCCAAGGTGCTCGACCTGACCGACATCCTGGCCGAGCTGTCGCACCTGCTGCGCCGGCTGATCGGCGAGAACATCGAGCTCAACATGATTCACGGCCGGGACCTCGGCCGGGTCAAGGCGGACCAGGGCCAGCTCGAGCAGGTCATCATCAACCTGGCGGTCAACGCGCGTGACGCCATGCCGGGCGGCGGGAAGCTGACGATTCAGACCAAGAACGTCACGCTGAGGCGCGTGACCAAGCGCAAGGGCGAGACGCTGCCCGCCGGCGGCTACACCCAGATCCAGACGATCGATACCGGCTGCGGCGTGACGCGCGAGAACCTCGACCGCATCTTCGACCCCTTCTTCACCACCAAGGAGGTCGGCGCCGGCACCGGCCTCGGCCTGTCGACGGTCTACGGTATCGTTCGGCAGACCGGCGGCTTCGTCTTCGTCGAGAGCGAGGTGGACAAGGGCACGACCTTCTCGATCCTGCTGCCGCACAACGTGCAGAGCGAGAGCGAGGCCGAGGAGGCCGAGACCCAGGCCGAGGAGAGCCGCGACCTCACCGGGGTCGGCACCCTTCTGCTGGTCGAGGACGAGGACGCGGTCCGGGCGTTCTCGGCCCGGGCGCTCAGGAACAAGGGCTACGACGTGCTCGAGGCGCGCTCCGGCGAGGCGGCGCTGGAGCTGCTCAACGAGAAGCCCGGTGACATCGATCTCCTGATCACCGACGTGGTCATGCCGCGAATCGACGGGCCGACCCTGGTCCGCCAGGTGCGCAGCGAACGCCCCGACCTCAAGGTGATCTTCATCTCCGGCTACGCCGAGGACGCCTTCCGCAAACGGCTCGACCGGGACGCCGGCATCCACTTCCTGCCCAAGCCCTTCAGCCTCAAGCAGCTGGCCGGCAAAGTGAAAGAGGTCATGCGCGAAAACGCGGCCTAGGGGCTTTAGCAGGCTATCAGGATCCGCTCGAGCCTTCACTCTGACAGGCCCCTCACCCGCCACGGCTTCGCCACGGATCCCCTTCTCCCCAGCGGGGAGAGGGCCGGAATAAGGGGTTTTGTTCTCTTTTTATTCCATTTTGCGCTTGCCGGGTGAGAACAAAACCGGTACAAATGTCGGGCGCGGACGTCAGGATCCGGGATCGGGCCCTCGTCTGGACCGCACCGGCCGAAGGTGGGATAAGGGAGCCTTAACCATGTCGCAAAGCGCACTGCGTCTCGTCGAGGGGGAATCGGTGGATAAGAAGAAAGCCTTGGATGCGGCCCTGGGCCAGATCGAGCGGGCCTTCGGCAAGGGCTCGATCATGCGTCTGGGCGAGGACCGGGTGGTCGAGACCGAGGTGGTGCCGACCGGCTCTCTCGGCCTGGATATCGCGCTCGGAATCGGCGGTCTGCCGCGCGGCCGGGTGGTCGAGATCTACGGCCCCGAGAGCTCGGGCAAGACCACGCTGGCGCTGCACGTGATCGCCGAGGCCCAGAAGGCCGGCGGCACCTGCGCCTTCATCGACGCCGAGCACGCGCTCGACCCGGTCTACGCCGCCAAGCTGGGGGTCGACGTCGAGGAGCTGCTGATCTCCCAGCCCGACGCCGGCGAGCAGGCGCTGGAGATCGGCGACACCCTGGTGCGCTCCGGCGCGATCGACGTCCTGGTGGTCGACTCGGTCGCCGCCCTGGTGCCCAAGGCCGAGCTGGAGGGCGAGATGGGCGACCAGCTGCCCGGTCTCCAGGCGCGGCTCATGAGCCAGGCGCTGCGCAAGCTGACCAGCTCGATCTCCAAGTCCAACACCATGGTGCTGTTCATCAACCAGCTGCGCCACAAGATTGGCGTCATGTTCGGCAGCCCGGAGACCACGACCGGCGGCAACGCGCTCAAGTTCTACGCCACCATCCGCATGGACATCCGGCGGATCGGGGCGATTAAGGACCGCGATACCGTGGTCGGCAATCAGACCCGGGTGAAGGTCGTCAAGAACAAGATGGCGCCGCCCTTCCGGGTGGTGGAGTTCGACATCATGTACGGCGAAGGCGTCTCCAAGACCGGCGAGCTGCTCGATCTGGGCGTGCAGGCCGGGATCGTCGAGAAGTCCGGCGCCTGGTTCTCCTGCGAGGGCCAGCGGATCGGCCAGGGGCGGGAGAACGCCAAGACTTTCCTCAAGGAGAATCCCGCCGTCGCCGAGACCATCGAGCGCCGGGTGCGCGAGAACGCCGGCCTCGTCGCCTCCGCAATGCTCGAGGGACCGGACGACCCCGAGAGCCCGAAGGAAGACCGGGCGGGCGGCTCGGCCGCCGAATAGAAGACCCCGCAGAGCCATTTACGCAAGCAGGCGGCGGCCCCACTGGCCGCCGCTTCCTTGTCGCGCGTCCGGCCCGACGGTGAGGGGGCCGGCGGCCAGCGGATTTACTTGGCCGCCTAAGCCTGCTACAGCCTCATCCCCGGCCACTCGGTCCCGGCCTTAGTGGCTGGACAGACGGTCCCCCGATGCCCAGGTAACGCTCAGTGGGACGTCAGCGACTTACCGGCGTCCTTGTAGCCATTCTAAAGATCAGTCGGAGGACCGACGGCCGGCCCGCGCCGGACCCGGGAAGACCATGACCACAGCCAACGAGATCCGCAGCGCGTTCCTCGACTATTTCAAGCGCCACGGCCACGAGGTCGTGGCCTCCTCGCCCCTGGTGCCGCACAACGACCCGACCTTGATGTTCACCAACGCGGGGATGGTGCAGTTCAAGAACGTCTTCACCGGCGCCGAGAGCCGCGACTACAAGCGCGCGGTGACCTCGCAGAAGTGCGTGCGCGCGGGCGGCAAGCACAACGATCTGGAGAATGTCGGCTACACCGCCCGGCACCACACCTTCTTTGAGATGCTGGGCAACTTCTCCTTCGGCGACTACTTCAAGGACCTGGCGATCGAGCTGGCTTGGAATCTGGTGACCAAGGAGTACGGCCTCGATCCCGACCGGCTGCTGGTCACGGTCTTCGCCGAGGACGAGGACGCGGCCAAGCTGTGGCGCAAGATCGCCGGCCTGCCCGAGGAGAAGATCATCCGGATCGCGACCTCGGACAACTTCTGGGCCATGGGCGATACCGGCCCCTGCGGCCCCTGTTCCGAGATCTTCTACGATCACGGCGCCCATATCCCAGGCGGGCCGCCGGGCAGCCCCGACGAGGACGGCGACCGCTTCGTCGAGATCTGGAACCTCGTCTTCATGCAGTTCGAGCAGCTGGAGCCCGGCAAGCGGGTCGACCTGCCCAAGCCCTCGATCGACACGGGGATGGGCCTGGAGCGGATTTCCGCCGTGCTCCAGGGCAAGCACGACAACTACGACGTCGACATGCTGCGTGCCATTATCGAGGCCTCGGCCGAGGCCTCGGGCACGGCGCCTGACGGCGAGCACGCGGTCTCGCACCGGGTGATCGCCGACCACCTGCGCGCTTCGGCCTTCCTGATCGCCGACGGCGTCCTTCCCGACAAGGATGGGCGGGGCTACGTGCTGCGGCGGATCATGCGGCGGGCCATGCGCCACGTGCACAGGCTCGGCTGCGACGAGCCACTGATCTGGCGCCTGGTGCCGACCCTGCTGACCCAGATGGCAGGTCACTTCCCCGAGCTCCGGCGCGCGGAGGCGCTGATCACCGACACGCTGCAGCGCGAGGAGAGCCGCTTCAAGGAGAACCTGGGCCGCGGCATGAAGCTGCTCGACAAGGAGCTCGACAAGCTGGGCAAGGGCGGCGTGCTGCCCGGCGAGATCGCCTTCACGCTCTACGACACCTACGGCTTCCCGCTCGACCTCACCCAGGACATCCTGCGCGGCCAGGGGCGGGGCGTCGACGCCGAGGGCTACGATGCGGCCATGAAGCGGCAGCAGGAGGAGGCCCGCAAGAACTGGGCCGGCTCCGGGGAAGCGGCCACCGAGTCGCTCTGGTTCGATCTGCACAGCCGGCTCGGCGCGACCGAGTTCCTCGGCTACGAGACCGAGGTCGCGGAAGGCCAGGTGCTGGCCATCGTCGCCGAGGGGAGGGAGATCGAAGAGGCCGGGACCGGCACCGAGGTCGGCCTGATCCTGAACCAGACGCCCTTCTACGGCGAGTCCGGCGGCCAGCAGGGGGATCAAGGCGTGATCTTCGGCGCCGACGGCCTTGAGGTCGCGGTGCGCGACACCCAGAAAAAGCTCGGCGACCTCCACGTCCACCTGGGCAGCGTTACCCACGGCACACTCAAGCCGGGTGACGCGGTCGAGCTCAGGGTCGAGGGTGGCCGCCGCAACAGCCTGCGGGCGCACCACTCGGCGACCCACCTGCTGCACGAGGCGCTGCGCCGGCGCCTGGGCGCGCACGTCACCCAGAAGGGCTCGCTGGTGGCGCCCGACCGGCTGCGCTTCGACATAAGCCATCCGACGGCGCTGACGCCCGAGGACATCGCCGCGGTCGAGGCCGACGTCAACGCCCGCATCCGCGCCAACGCGGCGGTCGAGACGCGCTTCATGACCCCGGACGAGGCGATCGAGGCCGGCGCGCTGGCGCTGTTCGGCGAGAAGTACGGCGACGAAGTCCGGGTCGTGTCCATGGGCGGCCCCGGCGAAGACCGCGCCGACGTGTCGCAGTACTCGACCGAACTCTGCGGCGGCACCCACGTGGCGCGCACCGGCGACATCGGGTTCTTGAAGATCGTCCGGGAAGAGGCCCTGGCGAGCGGCGTGCGGCGGATTGAGGCGGTGGCCGGCGCGGCGGCGATCGAGCATGTCGAGCGGCAGGACGTCCTTCTGCGCGAGACTGCGGCTGTGCTGAAGTCCGCTCCGGTCGAGCTGCCCGGCCGCGTCCAGTCCCTGGTCGAGGAGCGGCGCAAGCTGGAGCGCCAGGTCGAGGACTTGCGCCGCAAGCTGGCGACCGGCGGTGGCAACGGCGCGGCGGCCGGCCCGCAAGCACGCGAGGTCGGCGGCGTTTCCTTCGTCTCGCGCCTGCTCGAGGAGGTGCCGCCCAAGGAGCTGAAGCCCATGGCCGACGAGATCAAGAAATCGGTCGGCTCCGGCGTGGTCGCGCTGATCGCGGTCAACGAGGGCAAGGCTTCCCTAGTGGTCGGCGTCACCGACGACCTGACCGGGCGGATCTCGGCGGTCGACCTGGTGCGCGCCGGTTCCCAGGCGGTGGGCGGCAAGGGCGGCGGCGGCCGTCCCGACATGGCCCAGGCCGGCGGGCCCGACGGCGCCGCGGCGCAGAACGCGCTCACCGCCATCGAAGGGTTCCTGGCGGCGGCGTCTTGACGCCCCGTCGGTAGGCGCAGCCTCAGCCTTCAATCGCCCACGATCGCTTTCGGCTGGCCGCCCTGCGGCTGGGCCGCATCGATTGACAGCCTGCTCCGCGCATGGCTCACTACTCGCGGTTTGCCCGCGTCTGGGAGCGCAGGGCGATTGACGACCAGAAGAAGCGCACAACCGCAAGTCGTCTCTAACGAACAGGGAGGTTGATGTGACACGCCACGTTTTGCTGGCTTCTCTCGCAGTTGCCGGTAGCCTCGCCATCGGGGCAACAGCGCAAGCCAAGACACTCGTCTACTGCTCCGAAGGCAGCCCCGAGGGCTTCAGCCCGGCGCTCTACACCGCCGGCACCACCTTCGACGCCTCGTCGCGCCAGATCTTCAATCGCCTGGTGGAGTTCGAGCGCGGCACCACCAATATCGTTCCGGCCCTGGCCGAATCCTGGGACGTGTCGGACGACGGTCTCGCCTACACCTTCAACCTGCGCAAGAACGTGAAGTTCCACACGACCAAGAACTTCACCCCGTCGCGGGATTTCAATGCCGATGACGTGCTCTTCAGCTTCAACCGCCAGAAGGACAAGGCTCATCCCTTCCACAAGGTGTCGGGCGGGAGCTACGAGTACTTCCAGGCGATGGACATGCCGAACATCATCAAGTCGATCGAGAAGGTCGACGATCATACGGTGAGGTTCATGCTGTCGGTACCGGAGGCCCCCTTCATCGCCAACCTGGGCATGGACTTCGCGTCGATCCATTCGGCCGAGTATGCCGAGCAGATGAACGCTGCGGGCACGCCGGAGAAAGCCGACCTGGAGCCTGTCGGGACCGGCCCGTTCCAACTGGTCGCCTACCAGAAGGACGCGGTGATCCGCTACAAGGCCCATCCGGACTACTGGGCCGGCAAGGCCAAGATCGACAACCTGATCTTCGCGATCACGCCTGATCCCAACGTGCGCTATCAGAAGCTCAAGGCCGGCGAGTGCCACGTCATGCCCTATCCCAACCCGGCCGACCTCCAGGCCATGGACGCCGATCCCGCGATCAACCTGATGCAGCAGGAAGGGCTCAACGTCGGCTACCTCGCCTTCAACACCGAGAAGGCGCCGTTCGACGACAAGAAGGTGCGCCAGGCGCTCAACATGGCGGTCAACAAGCAGGCGATCCTCGACGTGGTCTTCCAGGGCGCAGGCAAGGCGGCGAAGAACCCGATCCCGCCGACCATCTGGTCCTATAACGACAAGATCGAGGACTATCCCTACGACCCCGAAAAGGCCAAGGCCATGCTGGCCGAGGCCGGCGTCTCGGGCCTCAAGACCAACATCTGGGCCATGCCTGTGCAGCGGCCCTACAACCCCAACGCCCGGCGCATGGCCGAGCTTATCCAGGCCGACTGGGCCAAGGTCGGGGTCGAGGCCGAGATCGTGTCCTTCGAATGGGGCGAGTACCTGAAGCGCTCCAAGGAAGGCGAGCACCAGACGGTCCTGCTCGGCTGGACTGGCGACAACGGCGACCCGGACAACTTCCTCTACGTCCTCCTGGGCTGCGAAGCCGCCAAGGGGGCCAACCGGGCGCGCTGGTGCCACAGGCCGTTCGACGATCTCCTGCGCAAGGCCAAGAGCACGGCCGACGTCGCGGAGCGGACCAGGCTCTACGAGGAGGCGCAGGTGATCTTCAAGGACGAGGCGCCCTGGGTCACGATCGCCCACTCGGTGGTGTTCAAGCCGGTGCGCAAGGAAGTCGTCGACTTCAAGATCGACCCCTTCGGCGGCCACGTGTTCTACGGCGTTGACCTGATGTAGCGCCTGGCACATCCCTCACCGGGGCCGGCGGGCCCGAGGTCCGCCGGCCCCGGCACTTTCCTTAAACTTCGGGGCCGGCATGCTGCGCTTTCTGGTGACGCGGGTGAGTCTCCTGATCCCGACCTTCATCGGCGTCACCATCGTCGCCTTCGGTTTCATCCACATGATCCCCGGGGACCCGATCGAGATCCTGGTCGGCGAACGGGGCATCTCGCCGGAACGCCACGCCCAGCTTCTGGCGCTCTACGGCTACGACAAGCCGCTCTGGCAGCAGTACCTGATCTACATCGGCAACCTGCTGCAGGGTGACCTCGGCAAGTCCATCGTGACCCGCCAGCCCGTGGTCGAGGAGTTCCTGACGCTGTTCCCGGCGACCATCGAGCTCTCGGTCTGCGCCATCGTGCTCGCCGTGGCGCTCGGCCTGCCCCTCGGGGTGCTGGCCGGGGTCAAGCGTGGAACCATCCTCGACCACGGGGTCATGACCTTTTCCCTGACCGGCTATTCCATGCCGATCTTCTGGTGGGGGCTCCTGCTGATCATCCTCTTCTCCACCACGCTCGGATGGACGCCGGTGTCGGGGCGGATCAACCTGATCTACTTCTTCGAGCCGGTCACCGGCTTCATGCTGATCGACAGCCTGCTGTCGGGCGAGGAGGGCGCCTTCAAGTCGGCGGTCAGGCACCTGATACTGCCGACCGTGGTGTTGGCGACCATTCCCATGGCGGTGATTGCCCGCCAGACGCGCTCGGCGATCCTTGAGGTGATGGGCGAGGACTACGTCCGCACCGCCCGCGCCAAGGGCCTGCCGCCCTGGCGGGTGATCGGCCTGCACGCCCTGCGCAACGCGCTGATCCCTGTGGTCACGGTGATCGGCCTGCAGGTCGGCGTGCTGCTGGCCGGGGCGATCCTGACCGAGACGATCTTCGCCTGGCCGGGGGTGGGAAAGTGGATGGTCGATTCGATCAGCCGCCGCGACTACCCCTCGGTCCAGGGCGGCCTCCTGATGATCGCCGGGATCGTCATGATCGTGAACATGCTGGTCGACCTGCTCTACGGCCTGATCAATCCCCGCATACGGTACCGGAGGCAGTGATGGCCCAGGCGGCGGAAGACCTCGAACGGACCGGAGCGGAGAACGCAACCGTGCAGCTGCTGCGCGAGTTCTGGCATTACTTCAGCGAGAACCGCGGCGCTGTCGTCGCGCTCTTCGTGATCATCGGGGTGATCCTCACCGCGCTCTTGGCCGACGTCCTCGCGCCGCACCTGCCCAACGAGCAGTACCGCGATTTCCTGCTGTTGCCGCCGGCCTGGCAGGAAGGCGGCAACTGGACCTTCCCGCTGGGCACCGACGCGACCGGCCGCGACATGCTGTCGCGCATCATGCACGGCGCCCGCTTCTCGCTGCTGATCGGCTGCATCGTCGTCACCCTGTCGCTCTCTGTGGGCATCCTGCTCGGCCTCGTCGCCGCCTTCGCCGGCGGCGCGGTCGATACCCTGATCATGCGGATCATGGACGTGATCCTGGCCAACCCCAGCCTGCTGCTGGCCCTGGTCATTGTCGCGATCCTCGGCCCCGGGCTGGAGAACGCCATGATCGCCGTGGCCGTGGTCTACATGCCCCACTTCGTGCGCCTGACCCGCGCCTCCGCGGTAACCGAGCTGTCCAAGGACTACGTGACCGCCAGCCGGGTCGCCGGTGCCGGCCTGTTCCGCCTGATGTTTATCGTCGTGCTGCCCAATTGCATGGCGCCCCTGATCGTCCAGGCGACGCTCGGATTCTCGACGGCGATCCTCGACGCGGCGGCGCTCGGCTTCCTCGGCCTCGGCGCCCAGCCGCCGACACCGGAGTGGGGCACCATGCTTGCCGACGCGCGCGACTTCATCCTGCGCGCCTGGTGGGTCGTAACCTTCCCGGGCCTGGCGATCCTGATCACGGTGCTCGCCTTCAACGTCATGGGCGACGGGCTGCGCGACGCCCTCGACCCCAAGCTGAAGCGGAGCTAGAAGCGGATGGCGCTCCTGGAGATCCGCAACCTTTCGGTCGAGTTCGCTACCGTGCGCGGCGCCTTCCGCGCGGTCGACGGCGTCGACATCAGCCTGGACGAGGGCGAACTGCTCGGCGTGGTCGGGGAATCCGGCTCGGGCAAGAGCGTGACCATGCTGGCACTGATGGGCCTCCTGCCCTGGACCGCCCGGGTGACGGCGGACCGGCTGGAGTTCGACGGCCGCAACCTGCTCGGCCTCGATGCCGCCGCGCGGCGCAAGATCACCGGCAAGGACATTGCCATGATCTTCCAGGAGCCCATGACCAGCCTGAACCCCTGCTTCACGGTCGGTTTCCAGATCATGGAGCAGATCAAGGTCCACCAAGGCGGCACCCGGGCCGAGCGCAGGCGCCGCGCGACCGAGTTGCTCGAGCAGGTCGGCATTCCCTCGCCCGAGAGCCGCCTCGGCGCCTTTCCGCACCAGCTTTCCGGCGGCATGAATCAGCGGGTCATGATCGCCATGTCGATCGCCTGCAATCCGCGTCTCCTGATCGCCGACGAACCGACCACCGCGCTCGACGTCACGATCCAGGCGCAGATCCTCGACCTGCTCTTGAGTCTGCAGCGCGAGCACCATATGGCCTTGGTGTTGATCACCCACGACATGGGCGTGGTCGCCGAGACGGCGCAGCGGGTCAACGTGATGTACGCCGGACAGCAGGTCGAGGCGCGCCGGGTCGAGACACTGTTCGAGCGGCCGCGCCACCCCTATACCGGCGCCCTGTTGGACGCGCTGCCGGAGCGCAGCCTGGGGCGGCGGCGCCTGCCGACCATTCCGGGCGTGGTGCCCGGCGCCGGTGACAAGCCGGCGGGCTGCCAGTTCCACCCGCGCTGCCGTTTTGCCCAGGACCGCTGCATCCAGGAGCGGCCGACCCTGGAGGCCGACGGCGACGGCCTCGTGCGCTGTTTCTTCCCGCTCGAGCGCGCCCCCGAGGCGGCGATGGACGCCGGCCCGTGAACGCGCCGGCGATCCTCGTGGCGAATGACCTGGCCCGCCACTACGAGGTCAAGGGCGGCTTTTTCGGCGGTCGCGCGACGGTCAAGGCCCTGGCCGGTGCCAGCTTCGCGCTGTCGCCGGGAAAGACTCTCGCGGTTGTGGGCGAATCCGGTTGCGGTAAGTCGACCCTGGCCCGGGTCGTGACCCTGATCGAGAAGCCGACCGAGGGGCAGTTGCTGATCGACAACGCCGACGTGGCAGACGCCAGCGAGGAGAGCCTTAAGAAGCTGCGCCAGGAGGTCCAGATCATCTTCCAGGACCCCTACGGCTCGCTCAACCCGCGCAAGAAGGTCGGCACCATCATCGAGGAACCGCTGGTCATCAACACCAGGATGAGCGCCGCTGAACGGCGCGAGCGGGGCGAGGCCATGATGGCCAAGGTGGGCCTGCGGCCTGAGCACTACGGGCGCTATCCCCACATGTTCTCTGGCGGTCAGCGCCAACGCATCGCGGTCGCCCGCGCGCTCATGCTGCAACCCCGGGTGCTGGTCGCCGACGAGCCGGTCTCGGCGCTCGATGTCTCTATCCAGGCCCAGGTCCTGAACCTCCTGATGGACATCCAGGAGGAGTTCAACCTGGCTTACCTCTTCATCTCCCACGACCTCTCGGTGGTGCGCCACATCGCCGACGAGCTCATGGTCATGTATCTCGGCCGGCCGGTCGAGCAGGGCGGCCGCGACGCGATCTTCGAGAGTCCGGCCCATCCCTACACCCGGGCGCTTCTGGCCTCGACGCCGGCGGTCGACCCGCGCCACCGGCACGAACGCATCCGGCTGAAGGGCGAGCTGCCCTCGCCGATCGACCCGCCCTCGGGCTGCGCTTTCCACAAGCGCTGCGCTTACGCGACGGAGCTCTGCGCGAGAGAGCGGCCGGCGCTGAGAGAGTTCCAGGGCCGCGCCGTCGCCTGCCACCACGCCGAGACGGTGGGGCAGGGAAAGCAATAATCAAACAGCCCTCACCCCTCTCCCTGTGGGAGAGGGGTGAGGGCCGTTGGCTTCCCGGACGGCCCTATTGGACGTCGGCGGCGACCTTCAGGCTGATGATCTTGTCGGGGTCGTCGACCATGCCGCTCTGCCGGCCGGCCGGCGCCTTCTTGATCTGGTCGACCGCTTCCATCCCCTCGACCACGCGGGCCCAGACGGTGTACTTGCCGTTCAGGAAGGAGGCGTCGTCGAAGCAGATGAAGAACTGGCTGTCGGCGCTGTTCGGGCTCTGGGCGCGGGCCATGCCGACCGTGCCCCGGATGAAGGGCTCGGTGCTGAACTCGGCGTCGATGTTCTGGCCCGAGCCGCCGCGGCCGGTGCCGGTCGGGTCGCCGGTCTGGGCCATGAAGCCCTCCATCACGCGGTGGAACACCACGCCATCGTAGAAGCCCTCGCGCACCAGAGCGCGGATCCTGTCGACGTGCTTGGGCGCCACTTGGGGCAGCATCTCGATCACCACCTTGCCGTGGACGATCTCCATGATGAGGGTGTTCTCGGGGTCGGTCTGCGCCTGGGCGGCGGAAGCTGTCATGATCAGGCCTATCGTCAAGAGGAGTGATTTGAGCAGTCGCATGGGTCGCATTCCCTCTCCGTTCCGCTCAGGGTTCAATGGTCGGGGCTGTGCGGCGCGAGGCCGTCACGCCATGGCTTTCTTGAGGTTCTCGTCGAGCTTGTCCATGAACTGGCCGGTGGTCAGCCACTTCTGGTCGGGCGCGATCAGGAGCGCCAGGTCCTTGGTCATGTCGCCCGACTCGACCGTGTCGATGCAGACTTGCTCCAGGGTCTTGGCGAAATCCGTCACGTCGGGCGTGCCGTCGAATTCGCCGCGGTAGCTGAGGCCGCGGGTCCAGGCGAAGATCGACGCGATGGGATTGGTCGAGGTGTCCTTGCCCTCCTGGTGCATGCGGTAGTGCCGGGTCACCGTGCCGTGCGCCGCTTCCGCCTCGATGGTCTGGCCGTCGGGCGTCATCAGGACCGAGGTCATGAGGCCGAGCGAGCCGAAGCCCTGGGCCACCGTGTCGGACTGCACGTCGCCGTCGTAGTTCTTGCAGGCCCAGACAAAGCCGCCGGACCACTTCAGGGCCGCCGCCACCATGTCGTCGATCAGGCGGTGCTCGTAGGAAATGTTCTTGCCGGCGAACTTGTCCTTGAACTCCCGGTCGAAGACCTCCTGGAACAGATCCTTGAATCGGCCGTCGTAGGCCTTGAGGATCGTGTTCTTGGTCGAGAGGTAGACCGGCCAGCCCAGACTGAGGCCATAGTTGAAGCAGGCCCGCGCGAAGCCCCGGATCGACTCGTCGAGATTGTACATGCCGAGCGCGATGCCGCTCTCGGGGAAGTCGAATACATCGTAGGTCTGCGGCTCGCCGCCACCGGCCGGCGTGAAGGTCATGGTCAGCTTGCCGGCGCCCGGCACCAGGAAGTCGGTCGCCCGGTACTGATCGCCGAAGGCATGACGGCCGATCACGATGGGTTCGGTCCAGCCGGGCACCAGGCGCGGCACGTTCTGCATGATGATCGGTTGGCGGAACACGGTCCCGCCCAGGATGTTCCGGATCGTTCCGTTGGGCGAGCGCCACATCTTCTTCAGGTCGAACTCCTCGACCCGGGCCTCGTCCGGCGTGATCGTCGCGCACTTGACCCCGACGCCGCGCCGCTTGATCGCCTCGGCCGCGTCGATCGTGATCTGGTCGTCGGTCTCGTCACGTTTCTGGACCGAAAGATCGAAGTAGTCGAGCTCGACATCCAGGTAGGGCAGGATCAGCTTGTCCTTGATCATGGCCCAGATGATGCGCGTCATCTCGTCGCCGTCGAGTTCGACGAGGGGTGTTTTGACCTTGATCTTGGCCATGGAAAGCTCCGGGTTCTTGGGAGACCGTCACGCAGGAAATGGCGCCGTGGCGCGGCACGAAGATAGCAGTCTGCGCCCGCAGTGCAAGACGTGGGCGACCGAGCTTCAGAGCAGCGAGGCGTCCAGCGGGTAGCGCGGCTCCGGCGCGGCCTCCACGGCTTCGAAGACCTCGTCGACCTCGCTTACGACCTTGAACAGGGTTTCGTTGTTGTAGCTGAGGTAGCCCTGGTCGGTCTGGTGTCCAATGAGGTCCAGGAGCGGTCGCCAGAAGTCGTCGACATTGACGATCACGATCGGCTTGTCGTGCAGCCGGAGCTGCCGCCAGGTGATGATCTCGAAGGTCTCGTCCAGCGTTCCCAGGCCGCCGGGAAGGATGCAGAAGGCGTCTGAGAGCTGGCACATGCGCGCCTTGCGGAGGTGCATCGAGCCGACGACCTCGAGCTCGGTCACGCCCGGGTGGCCGGCCTCGAGCTCCATCAGGTGCTCCGGGATAATGCCGACGACCCGTCCGTCGGCGGCCAGCGCCCCGTCGGCAACCCGCCCCATCAGGCCGACCCGGCCGCCGCCGAAGACGATCCCGACGTCGCGCTCCGCCGCACGGCGGCCGAGTTCCGACGCCGCTTCCAGGTGGCGCGGGTCGACCTGACCGGAGGAGCCGCAGTAAACACAGAGCGTTCCAAGCGTAGCCATGGCGGCGGTTCTCCCCCGGTTGTGCTATGATTGCGATGAAGGCGTGCCCGTACTAGGGTGATCCAGCGGCACGACCGGAGTCGAGTTCCTTGAAAAATTCAAAGCTTCTCCTTGCGATCGCCGGTGTGATCCTGGTGGGCGGGGTGGTCGTGGGCGTCCTGAGCATGCGCGGCGGGGACGGCGACGACAAGTCCGCGACGCCGCAGGGAGCGCCAACCACAGGGATCGCGGTGGTGCCGAAGGCGCCGGACGCCGAGCCGCAGGGTCAGCCGGCGGGCGAGCCCGCCGCGTCGGCGTCGGACGAGGCGGACGACCAGGCGGCGAAGCCGAGTTTCGATATCGTCCGGGTCGAGCCCAGCGGCGAGACGGTGATCGCCGGACGCGCCGAGCCGGGTGCCACGGTCACCGTCCTGGACCGCGGCTCGCCGATCGGAGAGGCCACGGCGAACAGTTCCGGCGAGTTCGTGCTGCTGCTCGAGAAGCCGCTGGCGCCGGGCAACCACGAACTGACGCTCAGGGCGTCGCCGGGCGGGCAGGCGACGGCGGCGCTGCAATCGGACAACGTGGTGGTCGTCGTGGTTCCCGAGGGCGGCGGCGAGGCGGTCGCCGGAACGCCGTCGCTGTCGCCGTCGGACGGCTCCGGCAAGGCGCTCGCGGTTCTCACGCCGCGCGCGGGCGGCGCCTCGACGGTGCTGCAGAGTGGTGACGGCATCGGCGATCGGGATCTTCTGCTCAACGCCATCGACTACGACGAGACGGGCCGTGTCATCATCAGCGGCCGCGGGCCGATCGGCGCCCTGGTCCTGGTCTATCTCGACGACCGGCTGGTCGGGCAGTCGCCCGTCGGCGACGACGGGCGCTGGCGTCTCATTCCCGAAGGCGCCGTCGCGTCGGGCCTGCACCGTCTACGGGTCGACCAGGTCGATGGAACTGGCAGAGTGCTGGCGCGTGTGGAGACGCCCTTCTCGCGCTCGACTCTGCTGACCGATCTGGCGGACGACGACTTCGTCATCGTTCAGCCGGGCAACAGCCTCTGGCGCATCGCGCGGCGGCGTTACGGCGAAGGCACGCAGTACACCCTGATCTTCGAGGCCAACGCCAACCAGATCCGGGACCCCGACCTGATCTATCCCGGTCAGGTCTTCGCCTTGCCTCAGTCCAACTGACCCTGGCGGGGATCACGCTTTAACGGAAAGGCTTCGCGGTGCCCTCGAACCATGATCCGGTTCAGGTCGCGGCGCGCAAATTCTCGCTGGGATCGGCTTCCTCGTCGATCGGCGGCATGATCGGCCGGGCCGCGAGCAGATCCTTGAGCAAGGCGACGCAGGGCTGCGTTTCGAGCAGCAGGGCCACGATGACGGCCATGATCCCGTCCGGCGAGCCGCCATTGGGCGGGACGGCCCTTGCCTGCAACTCGATCTCTTTCTTGGCGTTCACCGAAAGCCGGCCGCGCTTCATGTTGTGGCTGGCTTCGACCAGCTTCAGGACCAGCTGCCGGACCTCGGGACATTCGGCGGTGAAGGGCAGGGCGCCGAACCGTCCGGTCAGCCGTAGCTCAGGCTCGGCGCCAATGTCTACCTCGACATCGTAGGGAGCGTCGCGATACTCGAAGGCGAATCGAACCGGCCCGTCGCCTCGGCGCTTGATGATCTTTCCGCTGCTGTCGAACAGCAGCAGGCCGGCTTCCATCCAACCGCCGCGAGCGATCGTCGCGACCTTGCCCGAGTCTTCGTCGCTGGCGCCCATGGTCCGCTTCAGCCTCGCTGATCGTGCTCGTTTCAACGGTTTAGCCGATTCTAGCTACAGGAGCGGCCTTAAGTTCCGGTAAAGCTTGACAGCCGATAGTAGCCGCGAGCGATCCGATCGGGGCTGTCGGCCTTGCCAAGGCTCTGCCGAAGGCTATGCTGGCGCCGCCGTCATCGGCTCGCCTTCCTGGAGCTTCGTCTATGCTGGTGCCGCTTCACAGGGCCGGCTGGCCCTTTGTCGCTGCGTTCTTCGTCGCTACCGTGATCCTGGGCTTCCTCTGGGCGCCCCTGTTCTGGCTCGGCCTGGTTGCGACCGCGTGGTGCTGTTACTTCTTCCGCGACCCGCCGCGCATGGTGCCGGTTCGCGACGGCCTGGTCCTGGCGCCGGCCGACGGGCGTGTCCAATGGGTCGGCCCGGCCAAGCCACCGGCCGAGATGGATCTGGGCGAGGAGCCGCTCACCCGGATCAGCATCTTTCTCGACGTCTTCGATGTTCACATCAACCGGATCCCGATCTCCGGCACGGTGTCGCGGCTCGAGTATCACCCGGGCAAGTTCTTGAACGCCGCGCTCGACAAGGCGTCGGAAGACAACGAGCGCCAGTCGGTGGTAATCGACATGGCCGACGGCCGGCGCATGGGTGTGGTTCAGATTGCCGGGCTGGTGGCGCGGCGAATCGTCTGCGATCTCAAGCTCAACCAGACGGTCAGGGCCGGCGAGCGTTTCGGCCTGATCCGCTTCGGCAGCCGGACCGATCTCTTCCTGCCCGCCGGCGTGGCGCCGCTCGTCGCCGTCGGTCAGAGGGCCGTCGGCGGAGAGACGGTGCTGGCCGATCTCGCATCCAAGGAGCCGCAGCGCGAGGCGGAAGAGAGGTAGCCGAGGAACTGGGCATGCAGATACCACGACAAAGACGGCTGCGCGGCCAGTCGATCAATCGACTGATTCCCAACATCCTGACGTTGCTGGCGCTGTGCGCCGGCGTGACCGCGATGCGCTATGGGCTTCAGGGGGCC
The DNA here is from genome assembly GCA_030064845.1 of Kiloniellales bacterium. Taxonomy (NCBI): domain Bacteria; kingdom Pseudomonadati; phylum Pseudomonadota; class Alphaproteobacteria; order Rhodospirillales; species Kiloniellales bacterium. The sequence continues at coordinate 31,985 of JASJEC010000031.1, read as the reverse complement.
TGGGAGAAGGCGGTGGTCGCGATCCTCGTCGCCGCCGTCCTGGACGGCCTCGACGGCCGGATCGCCCGGGCCTTGGGCGCCTCGAGCCGCTTCGGCGCCGAGCTCGACTCGCTCTCCGACTTCGTCTCCTTCGGGGTCGCGCCGGCCTTCGTGATTTATCTCTGGAGCTTGCAAGTGGCCGGCGGTTTCGGCTGGGCCCTGGCGCTGCTGTTCGCGGTCTGCTGCGCCCTGCGTCTGGCGCGGTTCAATACGGCGCTCGATTCCGACGTCCCCGAGCCGGCCTGGTCGAAGAACTTCTTCGTTGGCGTGCCGGCGCCGCTGGGCGGCATCCTGGCGCTCCTCCCGCTGGTGGTCTGGCTGGAAACCGAGAGCAGCGTCGCCGCCAGTCCGCTGATCACCGGTCCCGTGATGGTCGGTATCTCGGCGCTGATGGTCAGCAGGGTGCCGACGCTGGCCGTGAAGCAGGTGAAGATCCCGGCGCGCTACGTGGTCTTTGTCCTGCTCGGCGTCGGCGCCGCGGCGGCCTTCCTGATCTCGACGCCCTGGATCACGATCGGGGTCGGTGCCGTGGCCTACCTGGTCAGCATCCCCTACGCCTTCCAGCAGTATCGCCGGCTCGAGCGCAAGCATGGCCGCCGGGTCTCTGTCGAGTCCGTCGAAGAGGATGCGGGTCCGTCCTGAATCGGGACGCCGGGCGGACAACCCGGGAGCGGCGATGCCGCGCCTCTACTCCGCGGCCTTGGGATAGGGGCCGAGCTCGGCGGGCGCGACGCTGTCGTCCGCGTCCGGCGCCGGGGTCCCGCGGCCGAAGCGCCGCCGCACGAAGTCGACCAGGTTGGCGCGGAACATCAGCGCCGAGGGCGTCACCACCAGGGTCAGAACGGTCGCGAAGCCGAGGCCGAATACGATGGCGGTCGAGAGCTGGCGCCACCACTGGGTCGAGGGTGCGCCGGTCTGCACCGTCCGCTCGATCAGATCGATGTTGGTCGCCAGGACCATGGGCATGAGCCCCAGGATCGTCGTGATCGTGGTCAAGAGAACCGGGCGCAGACGCTGAGCGCCGGTGCGCAGGATCGCCTCGCGCACGCTCGGCGTGACCTGCTTCAGGCGGTCGAAGGTATCGATCAGCACGATGTTGTTGTTGACCACGATCCCGGCCAGCGCGATCACGCCGATCCCCGACATCACGATGCCGAAGGGCTGGTCGGTGACCAGCAGGCCGATCATGACGCCGGTGGTCGACATGATCACCGCCGAGAGTATGAGGAAGGCGCTGTAGAAGCTGTTGAACTGGGTGACAAGGATGATCGCCATGAGGAACAGCGCCACGGCGAAGGCCTTGCCCAGGAAGGCCTTGGCGGCCTCCTGCTCTTCGTCCTCGCCCTTGAAGTTGACGCGGACCCGAGGGTCGATCGGGATCTCGGCTAGCCTGGCACGCAGCGCCTGCACGTGGTCGTCGACCAGGATGCCGTTAGCGACGTCGGCCTTGATCGTCATGGCCCGGCTGCCGTCGACCCGGTGCAGCATGCCGACCTTGGGCTGGGCCCGCCGCTCGACGAAGTTCGAGATCGGCACCATGCCGGCGGGAGTCTGGACTCGGATCTGGTCCAGGTGGTCGATCGAGCGGTAGACCAGTGGCAGCCGGACCACGATGTCGATCTCGTCGTCGCCGTCGTCGGGTCGATACTCGCCCAGCTTCATGCCGTTGGTGATCATGCGGACGTAGTTGCCGATCAGGGTGATGTCGGCGCCGAACTTGGCGGCCTGGGGGCGGTCGACGGTCAGCTCCCACTCGATCCCCGGGATCTGGCGGCCGTCCTCCAGGTCGACGAAGCCGCCCATCTCGTCCATCACCGACAGGATTCGGGTCACGGCCTCGCCGATCAACTCGGGGTCGTCGGACGCCACCTCGATCTGCACCGGCTTGCCGACCGGCGGGCCGGCCTCCTCCTTGCGCGGCGCGACGGCGATGCCGGCGAGCTCGCCGCTGCGCTCCCGCACCTCGGCGAGGATCTCGTCGGCCGGACGCCGCAGTTGCCAATCGGTGAATTCGACCTGGATCGTGCCGATCAGGTCCTCGGGCTCGTCGCCGCCCTGCCGACCGGAGGCGGCGACGCTGCGGGCGTAGATGGCATGGAACTCGCCCCGCTCGCGCTGCAGGTCGAGAATGCGGTCCTCGACCTGGCGCAGGAGTTGGTCCCGCTCGTCGATCGACATGTTGCCGCGGGCGTGGACCTGGAGGGCGGCGCCGTCTGGCTCGACGTCGGGAAAGAACTCCACGCCGCGGCCGTGGCTGGCGTAGTAGACGACGATGGCGACGAGGCAGCCGATCGCGGCCAGCAGGATCAGGCCGGGCACCCGCAGCGCGGCCTCCAGGACGCGGAGGTAGCCCCCGGTGAAGCCGGAAATCGACGAGACCGGCTGATCCTGACCGGCTGCCAGCGCCTTGGCCGTGTCGGGGCTGGCGGCGCCGCCCGGCCGGCCCAGGACCGAGCCGAGCGTCGGGACGAAGATCAGCGCCATGGCGAGCGACGCGGTCAGGGTCGCGACCAGGGTGATCGGCAGGAACTTCATGAACTCGCCGACCGTGCCGGGCCAGAAGATCAGCGGCAGAAAGGCGGCCAGCGTGGTCGCCGTCGCCGCGATGATCGGCCAGGCCATGCGCTTGGCCGCGAGGGCGTAGGCCCGCTTGCGGTCGAAGCCCTCGCTCATCTTGCGGTCCGCGTACTCGGTTACCACGATGGCGCCGTCGACCAGCATGCCGACGGCCAGGATCAGGCTGAACAGCACCACGATGTTGACGGTCAGCCCGGCCGCGGCGAGCACCAGGATGCCCGCCAGGAAGGAGCCGGGGATCGCGACGCCGACCAGGCCGCCTGTGCGCAGGCCGAGCGCCGCGACCACGACCACCATGACCAGCACTACAGCGCTCAGCACGTTGTTCTGCAGGTCGCTGAGCATCTGGCGGATGTTTGACGAGCGGTCCTGGCTGTAGCTGACCACCACCTCCTTCGGCCAGGCCTGGCGGACGACCTCGACCAGGCCGCGCACCTGGGCGATGGTCTCGATGATGTTCTCGCCGGTGCGCTTGGAGACCTCGAGCGAGATCGCCGGCTGGCCGTTGATCCGGGCGTAGCCTTCCGGGTCCTTGAAGGTCCGCCGCAGCGTGCCGATGTCGCGGAAGCGGATGACCGCGTCGCCGCTCACCTTGACCGGCATGTCGAGGATGTCGTCGGGGCTCTCGAACAGGCCGGGCAGCTTGATCGCGAAACGGCCCTGGCCGGTGTCCAGGGCGCCCGCCGCGACCAGGCGGTTCGAGCGCGAGACGGAACTGATGATGTCGCGGGCGTCGAGGTTATAGCTCTCCAGCACCAGGGGATCGACCACCAGCTCGATGAGCTCGTCGCGGTCGCCGCCGATCTGCGCCTTGAGCACGCTGGAGATGCTCTCGATCCGGTCCTGCAGGTCGCGCGCGAGGTGCAGCAGCGTGCGCTCGGGCACGTCGCCCGAGAGCGTGACCACGAGGACCGGGAAGAGGCTCAGGTTGATCTCGTGGACCGTCGGCTCGTCGGCGTCCTCCGGCAGCTCGGACTTGGCCAGGTCGACCTTGGCCCGGACATCGGCCATGGCGACGTCGGGGTCGAATCCGGCCTCGAACTCGAGCACCACGTTGCCGCCGCCGAGGAAGGCGACGGACCGCATCTCCTTGGCGCCCTCGATGTCGCGCAGCTGCTTCTCGATCGGCTTGATCAGCAGCCGTTCGGAGTCCTCGGGCGAGATGCCCTCGTGATGCAGGTTGACGTAGAGGATCGGGATGTTGACGTCCGGCTCGGCTTCCTTGGGCACCGTGAGGTAGGCATAGGTGCCGGCGATCAGCACCAGCACCAGGCTCGCGATGACGGTCCGCGAATGCGCGATGGCGGCGTCGATGATCGCGTTCACGAGGTGCCTCCGCCCTGCAAGTCCCCCTGCAGGCTCCGCTCGTCGACCGGCTCGACCTCCTGGCCCTCGGTGACGAACTCCTGTCCCACGGTGATCAGCGTGAACTCCTCAGGCAGGCCGCCCAGCCACATGCCCTCCGGCCCGTTCTCGAGGATCTCGACCGGGTGAAACGCCACCCGGTTGTCGGTCGACAGCGCCTTCACCCCGATCAGGCCCCGGTCCGACAGGGTGAGCACGGCCGGCGAGACCCGGTGCGCCCGCGCGCTCTTCGTCGGGATGCGCAGTTCCGCCGTGGCGCCGTCCGGGATCCTGCCGCCGGGGTTCTCGACCTCCATCTCGACCCGGAAAGTGCGGGTGGTCGGATCCGCGATGGCGCCCATGAAGCGGAGCTCGCCCTCGACCTCCTGCCCGGTCAGCAGCTTGGCCCGGCCGCGCGTCCCCATCGACAGTCGGCCCATGTTCCGTTCCGTCACCTGGGCGACGATGATGATCGGGTCGAGGTCGACCAGGCGCAGGATCGGGTCGCCCTCTTTGACGAAGTCGCCGATCTCGACCATGTGGTCGTCGATCAGGCCGGAGAAGGGGGCCTCGATGTCGGTGTTGCTCAGCTCATCCCTGGCCTGGCTCAGGGCGGCCTCGGCGGATTCGAGCGCGGCGCGGGCGCCGGCCAGCGCGGTCGCGGAGCGGAAGCCCTTCTTGGTCAGCTTGCGCGCTGCGTCATACTCGACCACGCGCTGCTCGAGCAGGGCCTCGGCCTCCTCGATCATGGCCGGGCGCTCGTCGGGGTCGAGGCGGACCACGATCTGCTCGGCCTCCACCTTGGCGCCGTCGGTGGCGTTGAGCGCAATCACGCGGCCTTCGGTCTCGGCGCGGATCTCGACGATGCGTTCGGCCTCGGTGCGTCCGCGCAGGACCACCTCCGCGGCCCACTCCTCGGCCACCTGGCGGCGCACGCGCACCTTTGGCCGCTGCTTGTCGGCCTCGAGCAGAGCCGGCGGCTTCTGGGCCACGGGCGCGCCGCCCCGATCCCCCAGCTGGCCGGAGGCGACCCAGGCGATGGCGGCGGCGGCCAGCACCGCGGCTGTGATGTAGGAGCGCTTCATAAACGTGCCCGCAGCCTTCTTGTCCCCAAATCCTTATACGCGCGCATTGCGAAGGCGGTTCCTGGGCCCGCTACTCGGCGACCATCAGCGGGGTGTCGCGGAGCAGACCGGCGGGATCGTCGATCCTGTCCCGGTTGGCCCGCAGGTAGTCCGCCGCCGCCCGGTGGAGCGCCAGGCCGAAGCCGTGGACCAGCTGCTGGCTGGGCGGCAGGCCGGCCAGATCGCAGCCCTCCATGCGCGCGACCTGGGCCTCGTAGAAGTCGATCCGCTCGGCGATGACCTCCTGCAGCCGGCCGTCCGGCAGCAGGTGGCCGAGGAACAGCGCGAAGAGGAAGTCCGAGCGGAAGCGGTCGGGCCCAGGCGGCTCGGACAGCGCCTCGCTCAGGCGCGCGCGCCCCGCCGCCGTGATCGTGTAGACCTTTTTGTCCGGGCGGTTCTTCTGGGGAAAGTCCGTGCCGCGCACCAGCCCTTCCCGGGTCAGCTTGGTCAGCGCCGGATAGATCGAACCGAAACTGGTGTCCTGGAAGTGCACCAACGGAGGCTCCTCCAGCGCCTTTTTGATCTCGTAGCCGCTGGCGTCGCCCCGCTCCAGGACGGCTAGGCAGAGGGTCTTCGCATCCATGCTTCTCGCGCCTCCATAGATCGAAGTTGAATATATCAATGCGATATAGACAGAGGAGTCAAGCCCGCCCGCGGGGAGCCGGCCGACATGGTAAAGCAGGTGTAAAATATCTATAAAATTCAATAATTTGCCACTTCGGCGCCGCTGCCTTATGATGTTATAGCTAGATCAAAAGGCGAGCAGATGATTTTCCCGGCCTCCTCGACCCTCTCCAGCCTCCAGGCCCAGGCCAAGGACCTGGCCGTTTCGGCCGACAACGTCGCCAACGCGCGCACGCGCGGCCTGCCGCTCGACGGCAGTGCGCCCACCGGGGGCGAATACGTGCCGCGGCGGGTGGTTCAGACTTCGGGCTCCGGCGGCGTTGTGCGGACCGAGGAAAAGCCGGTCTCGCCGCCCTCGGTCCCGGTCTACAATCCCACGGACCCCAACGCCGACGCCGACGGCATCGCGGCCCGGGCCAACGTCGACCTGGTTCAGGAGTTCGCGGTCCAGATCCGCGCCGAGAACGCCTTCAAGGCCAATGTCGCGGCGCTCAAGGTCCAGGACGAGGTGCTCGGCAGCCTGCTCGACATCAAGTCCTGAGCCGAGAAATTCTGAGCCGCAAAATTCTGGGGCGAGGGCAATACGGCTTGTCCTCCGGCGGGCGTGGGGCTACATATAACGCCGTAACAGAGCTTGGACCGCAAACTACCCGGCCATGGGCACGACCGAAACCTTCGCCGAAGAGTGCAGCGCCGCCCCGCGGGGCGCGTTGATCGGTCGTGCGACCCTGCTCCCTCTCCTGAACACCGAGGCCCTCCTCCTTAGCTGCCCCTGAGCGCTACAGCCGCCGCCGCGCGGCAAGCGAGCAGGGGAGATTGACCAGGCTAACCACAGGGCTCTTCGGAAGGGACAAACAGTCATGAATAGTCAGAACGAGGGCGCTGCCGAGACGGGCGGCGCCGACAACCGGGACGCACGCGACGCCGACCGGGTCGTCATCTTCGATACCACGCTGCGCGACGGCGAGCAGTCGCCTGGCTGCTCCATGAACCTGGAGGAGAAGATCCAGGTCGCCGACGTGCTGGAGCGCATGGGCGTCGACGTCATCGAGGCGGGTTTCCCGATCGCGTCGCGCGGCGACTTCGAGGCGGTGAACAAGATCGCCAAACGGGTCAAGGACAGCGCCGTGGCCGGCCTGGCGCGGGCGACCGTCAAGGATATCGACCGCGCCTGGGAAGCCCTGCGTCCGGCGGAGCGGCCGCGGATCCACACCTTCCTGTCGACCTCGCCGCTGCACATGAAGCACAAGCTTCAGATGGAGCCAGAGGACGTGCACCAGGCGGTGATCGACAGCGTCACCCACGCCCGCAATCTCTGCCCCGACGTCGAGTGGTCGCCCGAGGACGGCACCCGCACCGAGCACGATTTCCTCTGCCGCACCGTCGAATCGGCGATCAAGGCGGGGGCCGGCACGATCAACATCCCCGACACGGTGGGCTACACCGTGCCCGAGGAGTTCCACGAGCTCATCGCCATGCTGATGAACCGCGTGCCCAACATCGACCAGGCGATCATCTCGGTGCACTGCCATAACGACCTGGGGCTGGCCGTGGCCAACTCCCTGGCAGCGGTCAGGGCCGGCGCGCGGCAGGTCGAGTGCACCATCAACGGCATCGGCGAGCGGGCCGGCAACTGCTCGATGGAGGAGGTGGTCATGGCGCTCAGGACGCGCCACGACGCCATGCCCTACACCACGGGCATCGACACCACCATGATCACCAAGGCCTCGCACCTGCTCTCCGCGGTGACCGGCTTCACGGTCCAGCCCAACAAGGCGATCGTCGGCGCCAACGCCTTCGCCCACGAGGCGGGCATCCACCAGGACGGCATGCTGAAGCACGCCGGAACCTACGAGATCATGACGCCCGAGTCGGTCGGTCTGAATCGCTCGACCCTGGTGATGGGCAAGCACTCGGGCCGCCACGCCTTCCAGTCCAAGCTGGAGGAGCTGGGCTTTACGCTCGGCGACAACGAGTTGAACGACGCCTTCCAGCGCTTCAAGGACCTGGCCGACCACAAGAAGGACGTCTACGACGAGGACATCGTCGCTCTGGTCGACGACGCCGTGCTGCGCCACAACGACCGGATCAAGTTCGGCTCGCTGCAGGTGGTCTGCGGATCCAAGGGGCCGCAGAAGGCGGAGCTCGAGCTGGAGGTCGACGGCGTCGCGCACAGCGAATCGGCCGAGGGCAACGGCCCGGTCGACGCCGTGTTCCAGGCGATTCGCAAAATCTTCCCCCACGACGGCCGCTTGCAGCTCTACCAGGTCCACGCGGTGACCGGCGGCACCGACGCCCAGGCGGAGGTGACCGTGCGGCTCGAGGAGGCCGGCAAGACCGTCAACGGCCAGGGCGCCGACTACGACACCCTGGTTGCTTCGGCCCGCGCCTATATCAACGCCCTGAACAAGCTGCTGGTGAAACGCGAGAAGACCGCGCCGGCGGCGATATCGGCCTAAGCCTGTTCCGGCAACCGGCGGCGGCGCGCTTCAAGACGGCGCGTCGCCGCCGCTGCTCTAGTCATTTCGTTGTAACCTATGCCTTGAAATCGCCCCAACAGGGCGTTATTCCCTCCCTGTGATCACGACTTCCTTGGCACATTGCTGATTCGTTCGAGGGGCTCCGCGTAACATGCTCTCCCGCCTCCTCGGCATGCTCTCCGCCGATATGGCCATCGACCTGGGCACGGCGAACACGCTGGTCTACGTCCGGAACCGCGGCATCGTCCTGAACGAACCTTCGGTCGTGGCGATCGCCGAGGTGCGCGGCCGCAAGCAGGTGGTCGCGGTCGGCGACGAGGCGAAGATGATGCTGGGCCGCACGCCGGGCAACATCAAGGCGATCCGGCCGCTGCGCGACGGCGTGATCGCCGACTTCGAAGTCGCCGAGGAGATGATCAAGCACTTCATCCGCAAGGTGCACAACCGGCGCTCCTTCGCCCGGCCCCAGGTGATCGTCTGCGTGCCCTCCGGCTCGACAGCGGTCGAGCGCCGGGCGATCCAGGAATCGGCCGAAAGCGCCGGCGCGCGGCGGGTCTTCCTGATCGAGGAGCCCATGGCGGCGGCGATCGGCGCGGGTCTGCCGGTGACCGAGCCGACTGGCTCCATGGTGGTCGACGTCGGCGGCGGAACGACCGAGGTCGCCGTGCTGTCGCTCGGCGGCATCGTCTATTCCCGCTCGGTCCGCGTCGGCGGCGACAAGATGGACGAGGCGATCATCGCCTATATCCGGCGCAACCATAACCTGCTGGTCGGCGAGGGGTCGGCCGAGCGGATTAAGAAGGACATCGGTACCGCCAGCCCGCCGGAAGATGGCGAGGGCGACACCATGGAGGTCAAGGGCCGCGACCTGATGAACGGCGTGCCCAAGGAGCTGATCATCTCCGAGCGGCAGATCGCCGAGTCGCTGGGCGAGCCGGTCGGCTCGATCATCGAGGCGGTCAAGGTCGCGCTCGAGCACACGGCGCCTGAGCTGGCCGCCGACATCGTCGACAAGGGCATCGTCTTGACTGGCGGCGGCGCGCTGCTTCGGAACCTGGACTTCGTGCTGCGGGCCTCAACGGGGCTGCCGATCTCGATCGCCGACGACCCGCTGTCCTGCGTGGCGCTCGGTACCGGGCGCTGCCTCGAGGAGCTGCCGACCATGCGCAACGTGCTGATCGAGTACTGAAAACGCGCCGCCGGCCTGAAAGTGTAAAGGCTTTATTAAGTGACAGACTCTATACCGGGTAGAGTTCATCACTTACACTGTACCGCGTCACGATTCGGCGGTGTAATCCTGGAGTCGATGTCGGCGTGATCAGACGGACGGGTTCGGCGGCTCGCCTGGCAACGCCCGTGAGGGCGTGGTCCCAACGCTTTAGCCTCTTGTTCCTGGTCGCAATGGCGATCGCCCTCATGCTGCTCGACCGCGCCGGCAGCACCTTCGTCGAGGGCGTGCGCACGGCGCTGACCGACACCGTCTCGCCGATCCTAGAGGCCGTCTCCCAGCCCGTGGCAACCCTCAACGACGCGGTCTCGCAAGCCGGACAGCTGGTCTCCGTGGCCGAGGAGAACACCGAGCTGCGCCGCCAGAACGAGCGGCTGCAGCACTGGCAGACCGTGGCCCGCCGTCTCGAGGCCGAGAACGCGGCGCTGCGCACCATGCTGAACCTGCCGGTCGAGCCGGGCATCGGCTTCGTCACGGCGCGGGTGATCGGCGACCAGGGCGGCGCCTATGTGCGCTCGGTCCTGGTCAACGCCGGGGTGCGCGAGAACGTGGTCCCGGGCCAGGCGGCGCTGACCGGCGACGGCCTGGCCGGCCGGGTGGTCGAATCCGGCAGCCGCACCGCCCGCGTGCTGCTGATCACCGACATGAACAGCCGCATCCCGATCCTGGTCGGCGAGCGGCGCGATCCGGCCATTCTGGCCGGCGACAACCGGTCCCAGCCCCGGCTGCTCTACCTCGACCCGCGGATCGACGTGCCGCTCGGCGCGCGCGTGGTGACCTCGGGACACGGCGGCGTGTTTCCGCCCGGTCTGCCGGTCGGCCAGGTCGCGGTGAGCGGCGAGGCGGGCGTGCGCATCCAGCCCTTCGTCGACTGGGGCCACATGGAGTACCTGCGGCTGGTGAACTACGAGATGCCCGGCATTCTGCGCTCCTTCCATAGCGGCGAGGATGCGGTCCCGCCCGCCGGCGAAGGGTCGGCGCAGGCGGATGGCCCTGGGGGCCCCGAGGCCGCCGCAGGCGAAACCGCGGCCGAGGCCGCAGCGGGCGCTGCGCCGGCCGGCAACGAGGAGAACGCCGGGCCCGCCCGGTGACGCGCCGCGATGGAAGGAATCTGGCACCGCCTGGATATTCTGGCTCGCGGGCTGACGCCCCTGGTGCTGACCATGCTCCTGGTGCTGATCGGCATGGTGCCCCTTCAGAATCCCGACATCGCCGCCCTGGTGCCGTCGATGGCGCTGATTGCGGTCTACTACTGGGCGGTTCACCGCCCCGACCTCCTGCCGCTCTGGGTCACCTTCATGATCGGCCTGTTCGAGGACCTGCTGTCCGGCGGTTACGTCGGCGTCGGCATCCTGTCGCTGCTGCTGGTCTACAGCGTGGTTGAGCTGCAGCGCCGCTTGTTTTTGCGCGCGTCCTTCCAGATGCTGTGGATGCTCTTCGCCATGACCGCCGCCGGCGCCATGTATCTCGCCTGGGTCCTGAACTGCATCCTCTACGCCGACTGGCTCAGCTTCTGGCCGGTCCTGTTCCAGTTCCTCACGACAGTCGCCGCCTATCCCCTGATCGCCTGGCTCTTCGCCAAGGCGCAGCGGCTGCTGGTCCGCTAGGGGGAGGGGGCCATGGCCGGCGCGCGCGACGACCATTCCCGCTACCGGGCCTTCACGCGCCGGGCCCTGCTGCTCGGCGCCGGGCAGGGCCTGCTGCTCACGGCCCTGACCGGGCGCATGTACTACCTCCAGATCCTCGAGCGCGACCGCTACGCTACCCTGGCCGAGGACAACCGGATCAACCTGCGTCTGCTGGCGCCGCCGCGCGGCCGCATCATCGACCGCTTCGGCCTGCCGATCGCGGACAACATGCAGAACTACCGGGTGCTCCTCGTGCGCGAGCAGTCGCCCGACCTGGAACGCACCCTGGACGACCTCCAGAAGATCATCGAGATCAGCGACTACGACCGGGCCCGCGTGCTACGCGAGGCCAAGGGCAAGCGCGGCTTCGTGCCGGTCACGGTGCGCGAGAACCTGACCTGGCAGCAGGTCAGCCAGATCGAGGTCAACGCGCCCGACCTTCCCGGCGTGTCGATCGACGTCGGCCAGATCCGCCGCTATCCCTTCGCCGACCCCATGACCCACGTGCTCGGCTACGTCGCCGCCGTGTCGGAGGACGAGCTGACCGACGATCCGCTGCTCGAGCTGCCGGGCTTCCGCATCGGCAAGAACGGGATCGAGCGCCAGCACGACCTGGCGCTGCGCGGCACGGCGGGCAGCAGCCAGATCGAGGTCAACGCGCTCGGCCGCGTGATCCGCGAGATCAACCGCGAGGAGGGCGATCCGGGGCAGGAGCTGGTGCTCACCATCGACGCCGGCCTGCAGCTGTTCGTCCACGAACAGCTGTCCCAACACAAGAGCGCGACCTGCATCGTCATGGACATCGAGAACGGCGATATCCTGGCGCTCTCCTCGGTCCCGTCCTACGACCCCAACGTCTTCAGCCTCGGCATCTCGGCCCGGCAGTGGACCCAGCTGGTCAACGATCCGCTCTCGCCGCTCACCAACAAGGCGGTCGCCGGCCTCTACGCCCCAGGGTCGACCTTCAAGCTGCTGGTCGCTCTGGCGGCGCTCGAGGCGGGCATCAGCCCGAACGAGACGACCTATTGCAGCGGCATGACCAAGCTGGGCAACGCGCGCTTCCACTGCTGGAAGAAGCACGGCCACGGCACCAAGGACATGATCGGTGCGATCAAGCACTCCTGCGACATCTACTTCTACGAGATGTCCAAGCGGGTCGGCATCGACCGGATCTCGGAGATGGCGACGCGCTTCGGGCTCGGCGAGGTGGCCGGCATCGACCTGCCCGGCGAGAGCCCCGGCGTGGTGCCCACGCGGGAGTGGAAACTGGGCGCCATCGGTGAGCCCTGGCAGCTCGGCGAGACCCTGGTGACGGCGATCGGCCAGGGCTTCATCCTGACCACGCCGCTGCAGCTCGCGACGATGACCGCGCGGCTCGCCACGGGCAAGAAGGTCGTGCCGCGCCTGACCCGCGGCTTTCGCGAGGTCGAGGGTCAGGGCCCGGTGATCGGCGAGACGGCGCCGGTCTTCGAAGACATGGCGGTATCGCCGGCCCACCTGAAGATCGTCCACCGCGCCATGGACGCCGTGGTCAACGAGACCCGGGGCACCGCCTACTGGCGGCGCATCCAGCAGGAGGGCTGGGAGATGGCCGGCAAGACCGGCACCTCGCAGGTCCGCCGGATCACCAAGGCGGAGCGCGAGGCTGGGGTCAAGAAGAACGAAGAGCTGCCCTGGCGCTTCCGCGACCACGCGCTCTTCGTCGCCTATGCGCCGGTGCACAAGCCGCGCTACTGCTGCGCGGTCCTGGTCCAGCACGGCGGCGGCGGCTCCAAGGTCGCGGCACCGATCGCCCGCGACGTCCTGATTGAGGTGCAGCGGCGCGACCCGGCGGCAGCCCTGGGGATTCCCCTGGCGGACGCCGGCACGGTCACGGAAAGCTAGGAGCGGACGGCCCATGGCCTACTCCGAGCTGTCTCAGCACAACACCCGCCTGGGCCTCGCGGACAAGCTGATCCAGCTCAACTGGGGCCTGGTCCTAATCGTGCTCGCCCTGGGCGGCGTCGGTTGCGCCATGCTCTACTCGGCGGCCGACGGGCACATGGACCCCTGGGCCTCGCGCCAGCTGGTGCGGCTCGCCGTCGGTTTCGGCGTCATGCTGGTCCTGGCGCTGATCGACGTGCGCTTCTGGTTCCGCTACGCGTACCTGATCTACCTGGGCGGTCTGATTCTGCTCGGCGCGGTCGAGGTTGCGGGCAGCCGCGGCATGGGCGCCCAGCGCTGGATCAATCTGGGCTTCGCCAACGTCCAGCCCTCGGAGCTCATGAAGGTCGCGGTGGTGCTGGCGCTGGCGCGCTACTTCCACGGCCTGACCAACGAGGAGATCAGCAACCCCTGGCGCCTGCTCCTGCCGATCGCGATCGTCCTGGTGCCGACCGGCCTGGTGCTGAAGCAGCCCGACCTGGGCACCGGCGTCATGCTCCTGATGGCCGGCGCCATCGTCTTCTTCGCCGCCGGGGTCCGGATCTGGAAGTTCGCCGTGGTGGGCGTCGCCGGGCTGGCGGCGATCCCGATCGGCTGGCAGTTCCTGCACGAATACCAACGCCTGCGGGTGCTGACCTTCCTCAACCCGGAGTCCGACCCGCTCGGCTCCGGCTACCACATCCTGCAGGCCAAGATCGCGCTCGGATCGGGCGGGGTCGCGGGCCGCGGCTTCATGCAGGGCACCCAGACGCACCTCGACTTCCTGCCCGAGAAGCACACGGACTTCATCTTCACCATGCTGGCCGAGGAATTCGGCATGCTGGGCGGCCTGGGCCTGCTCTGCCTCTACACCCTGATCTTCGTCTACGGCATGGCGATCTCGCTCAGGGCGCGCAACCAGTTCGGCCGGGTGCTCGCCATCGGGCTGATGTTCAACCTCTTCCTCTACGTCTTCATCAACATCGCCATGGTCATGGGCCTGATCCCCGTGGTCGGCGTGCCCCTGCCGCTGATCTCCTACGGCGGCACCGCCATGCTGGCGGTCATGGCCTCGCTCGGCCTGATGCTCTCGGTCTCGATCCACCGGGACGTGCGCATCCCCCGGCTCGGCCTCAACGACGACCTCTTGTAGCGCCGCCACAAAAAGACCTGGAGCCCTTGATCACCATCACCCTTCGACAAGCTCGGGATGAGGGTAAATGCTTGAAACAATTCACCCTCACCCTGAGCTTGTCGAAGGGTGATGGTGCCGACTAGGCATTTTCTCAGCAGCCTCTAGCGCTGCCAGAAAAAGGCCTTCCCGGCACCGCGGGGCCGCCTTTTTCCATCCCCAAGTGCCGCTCCATGAAGCGGGCCGGCGACCTCATCTTCCTCACCTGGTGCTACCTGCTGGCCTCGCTCGCCTTCAGCCTGTTCTGGGCCCTGCTCGCCGATCCCCCGGCCACGGACCGCGAGGCCCGCTGGGCCTACCTGGTCTGGCACCTCTGGGGCCCGCTGCCGGCGCTCGAGGTGGCCTGGGCCGCGGCCGCGCCGGCGCGCCACGCCTTTCTGGCGCTGGCGCTGGGCGGCCTGGTGATCCTGCCGCTGCTGGCCGCGCCGCCGGTCGGCCCGCCCCGCCGCCGGTGCGGGCGATGCGCGCTGGGGCTGGCGCTCTGGCTGCTGCTGGCCAGCGCGCTGGCCGCCTCGCCGGGGCTGCGCAGCGGCGCCGGCCGGCTCGCCGCGGAAGGCGGGGGCCTAGTCGCCGAGGCCCTGGATCCCAGCCGTCCCGGCCCACCGAAGTCCTCGACAAGCCCCCCGGCATTTGATATCAAGCCGCCCCCAGATCCTTGAATTGGGGCGGAAAGACGCCATTTCCGCATTTTTGGGGGCGCATAGCTCAGTTGGTAGAGCAGCTGACTCTTAATCAGCGGGTCCAAGGTTCGAGTCCTTGTGCGCCCACCAATCCCACCAAGATTTTGCAGCTATTCGGCGGACATCGGACCGCCCGGCGAAAAGCGGGAGCGGTCGCTTGTCCTCTCGTTGAGATCACTGCCTTCATGTCCTATACCTAGCAAGCCCTTTGTCGGGCAGCAGAATTGGGAGACGGCCCTATGATCGTGCGGCTCGCCATCGCACTCTTGGCGCTTACCGCGCTCGCGCCGGCCTCGCCGGCCGGCGCACAGGTTTTCGACGGCCGTCCCGACGCCGTCGTCTGTCCCATCGCGGCGATATCGGGAAGGCCGGGCGGGATGCTGGTTTTCCACCTGGTTTGGCGCGACGACAACGGCACCACCCACTACGCGGCCATGGGCCAGCAGGCCTACCGGGTCGAGATCGGCAAGGACGGGGTGGTGCGGGCGCCCAAGCTCAAGGACTGCGACGGCAAGACTGTCGAGGAGCTGCGCGCGGCCAAACGCGCCTTCTTCTACAACTAGGCAGCTGCCGGCGGCAGCGGGCCGCCTAGCTGGAACGGCCTGACCGTCCTGCAGGCTTGGTCCATGCCGCTGCCGGCGTTCGTGCTATCTCCAAAGGGCGTTCATGAAGAGGTCGACCGGTTCGACATCGAATTCGATGAGGCCGTGTTTGTTCATGGGCGACGACTAGGCTAGTTCGCACGCCGCCTCCAGGCTCCCGGCGTTGACCACGCATTTGACGGCAGGACCGCTACTTCCAACGTCTCCAAGGTGCCGTTCCCTGCTGCTGATAATTCCGCTTACCATTGCGGGGCGCCAGGGCGAACGGGCAGCTGGTTACCAGTGTCCCGGCCCCGAAGTTCGAATGATCGGACTTCGGGGCCGGGACACTAACACGATGATTCTCGTGTGATTCAGCTTCTGAAACCCGGCACGCTTATCGTGCCGAGTTCTGTAACCGTCATACTATAACCCTGGCACCTCCGGCGTTGAGCCAATTCAGCGGTTCTTACGTAGGCAGTGTAGGGCGCATTCGCGCCGTTTCTCAGCCAAGTCTTGAGAGGGGGCCAGTTTCCATGGGCGTTGAGGCTCTTGTCCTGCCGAGCTCGGTAACGCTCGAGCAGATCGCGAGCGTCCGGCATTGGACGGACGAGCTGTTCTCTTTCCGGGTCGCCAGACCGATGAGCTTCCGCTTCCGGTCCGGCGAGTTCGTCATGCTCGGGCTCCTGGTCGACGGGCGGCCCCTGCGCGCGCCTATTCCATCGCCAGTCCGTCGTGGGACGACGGGCTCGACTTCTTCTCGATCAAGGTGGAGGACGGCCCCCTGACCTCGCGGCTCTGCCACGTCAGGCCCGGCGACGCCGTGCTGCTCGGCCGCAAGCCGACCGGCACGCTCGTGCTCGACGCCCTTAAGCCGGGCAGCCGGCTGTTTCTGTTCTCGACCGGCACCGGGATCGCCCCCTTCGCCAGCCTGCTACGCGATCCGGAGACCTACGAGAAGTTCCAGCAGGTCGTCCTAACCCATACCTGCCGCAACGTGGCGGACCTCGCTTACGGCGCCGAGTTGGTCGAGGATCTGGCGAACGACCCGCTGGTCGGAGAGGTGGCGCCCTCCCGGGTGACCTACTATGCCAGCGTGACCCGCGAGAACTATGTGCACAGCGGGCGCATCACCACCCTTATCGAGAGCGGGCGCTTCTTCCAGGATCTCGGCATCGCTGGCCTCGACCCGGTTGGGGACAGGGTGATGATCTGCGGTTCTACGGCAATGATCGCCGACACCCGGAAGCTGGTCGAGGCCGCCGGCCTGTGCGAAGGCTCCAACGCGTCGCCCGGCGACTACGTGGTCGAGAAGGCCTTCGCGGACTGACGGTCAATCGATCCAGCCGAAGACGTCGCGGATTACGCTCCAGCGCGGCTCCCGGGTTTGCGCGCCGGTTCCGAGAACCCAATAGTCGTAGAGCTCGTCCAGGGTGTTGTCCTCGCGCTGCAGGTGGATCCAGTGCTTCAGGAAATCCCTCAGCCGCGAGTCGGGCCCGCCGTAAGGGTAGGCGACCGGCAGCTTGGTCGCGGGTATAACCGGGCTGACCACGGTGTACTTCGGATGGATCAAGGTCCAAGCGGAACCGCCCTCGGCGCTGAACAACAGGACGTCCATGGGTTCGGGGGGGTCTTCGAAGAACTCTCTCTCGGAGTCGAGCTGGACGACCTTGGCATTGGGCAGGACGGCCTGGATCTCATGCTCGAAGAATACGCCCCTGGGAACCCCGACGCTGATTTCGGCTCTCCGACGCGCTTTGTCGAGGTTGGTAAACTGATCCTTGAGGTGATCCGGAACCACGAGCGCCAAGGTGAGATTGATATAGGGCTCGCTCAGATAGAACTCGGCGGCCCGGCGCGTCGTGGCCGCCAGTCCCGAGAATGCGATATCGAAGTCGTCGGCCTCCAGGTGTTTGGCCAGCTTTGAGAAGTCCGCCGGCACGAACTCGATGGCGACGCCCAGGTCTCTCGCCATCTCGTGGGCCATTTCGATGTCCAGACCGACAAGCTCGCCTTGTTCGTTGAGGAACGAGAAGGGCAGATCGTCCGGCTTGAAACCGACGCGCATCACGCCACGCGCTATGATTCGGTCGAGCCGGGACTGGCCCGGTTCCAGGGGCACGGGGTTCGGTGACGCGGCCGGCAGCAGCGTGGACGGGGCCGCGTCCTGCATCAGTTGCATACCTCGGACGACCGGCGGCCCGTCCACGCCACCGCCCGAGACATAGTCGATCAGCGTTCTCGCCGACAGGATCATGGCGCCCACGATCACGACAGAAAAAGCAACCAGGACCAGGAGCTTGGTGCGTTTGATTCGGATCAGGCCGGACATCGCGCAGATGGTCAGCGTGGTGAAGGCCATGAGATGCATGGCGCCGATCACGTCACTGAAGCCGCCGGCGAACACACTGGAAACGAGAAAGAGCTTGAAGATGTCCGACGGCAGTTCATTGGCGTCGAGAAGAAACGGGATTGTCGTGACGACCTTGCCGAAGGAAAGTACCAGTCCGGTAGCCAGGAAGGTGGGATAGTCCGCCCAGGGAATGGACGTTCCATAGAACCAGGCCGCGAAGGGCACGAAGATCAGCGTCAGGACCTTGCCCAGATGCGGAAAGGAGTAGGCGATCGGGATGACGAAATCGGGTTCCGCCTTCACCCCCTCTCGTTGGTGCTTTTCCGCGAGCTGCCGCACGCCTTCCGCCAGCATTGGAATGACCACGAAGAGACTCTGGATCACCAGCACCGTCAGCAGCGCGTTCTTCGAGACCGAGAGTATTTCCCTGTAGGTGAAGGGCGTGCAGACGGCGATCAGCATCGGCAGCGCCCAGAAAGTCACGAAGATGGCGCAGAAAGCGAAGACCAAGAGGTAGGCCTGGAGCCGCCCGAACTCCTCCAGGCTCAGCGATCCGGCGGCGGCCGACGTGATTGCCAGAATGCCGAGCGGCGCGAGGTTGGCGACGAACTTGTTGACCCTCAGCAGCGTCGCCACGATCGTATCGAAGTGCTTGAGCAGGTCTTCCTTGCGCTCGACCCCCACCAAGGCAACGCCGAACACGATGCAGAACACGACGACCGCCGGCGGCACGTTGTTGGCCAGCGAACCGAAGGGGTTGCTCGGGATGAAGAGCTGAATGAAGTCGACGCCCGGTTGGGATTCGATCAGGCTGGTGCTGAAGAAGGCGCCCGACTCCCGAGCCGGGAAGGCGAGGGACATGACCGCCACGGTCACGCAACCGATTCCCCAGAGCACCGCGAGAACCGTCAGCGCGATCGCCGCGAGCCTCTTGCTTTCCGCCAGGGAAAGCCGCCCTATGCTGGCGATCAGGGCGAAGACGATGTAGGGCAGCACCGTCATCTGAAGCAGGCCGACGTAGACGTCGCCGACCAGCCGCAAGTTCGAGGTCAACTCACCAAGAAAGAGCCCTGAGGCGATACCCAACACGACCGCCGCCACCATCGTGGTAAACAGGCTGGGCCGTGGGAACCACCTCTGTTGCCCAGGTTGCTCGGCGGTTTGAGCGGCGTCCGTCATCCAGGCTCTTCAATCCTCGTTTTGGGCTCGGTGGGATGCGTCGGCCCGCAGGTGCTGAGACGGCCATGTGGGGCGATGGCCGGTCGCTCCGCGGCGACTCTACGGCCAAACAGCCCGCTTGTGCACCCTCCTCGCGCCGCTGTGGACTTGCGCCTCGGGGAAGGAGCCAGGCCCCACACACCGGAGAATGGCTGGCCGATTGACGAACCTCCGAAGCCGTGCTTGGGTCTCGCCGCGAGAGAGAGACCGAGACAAGCGTGCCGGGGCCGTGCCCTGGTTTATGGGACGGGGGAGCCGCCGGTGCTTGGAATCCAGAGCGCGAGACCTGTGAGACGGACGTCAGCGAGCGCGCCGCCGTCCAGCCGACAGTACCGATGATGAAGAAGAGCAACTTCCTTAAGGCCGCCTTCGATATCCACAGAGACGAGCTTCCGCTCGCTCTCTTGATGTTCAGCTACTTCTTTCTGGTCATCACCAGCTTCTGGATCTTGAAGCCGATCAAGAAAGCGCTGTTCATCGAGTACTACGACGAGGGCGGGTTCAATCTGCTCGGATGGCAGATGTCGGGCCCGCAGGCGGAGCTGATCGCCAAGGTGCTCAACATGGGCGTCGCCTTCGCCGCCGTGGTGGTGTTCACGATTCTTGCCACCCGGTACCGCAGGCAGCAACTCGCCTTCATCTTCACGGCTTTCTTCCTCGTCTGCTACGCCCTGTATAGTTTCCTCGTCGGCAATCCCGGCCCCTTGACGGTCTGGGGCTTCTATCTCTTCGGGGATCTCTTCTCGACCCTGATGGTGGCGACCTTCTTCGCCTTCCTGAACGACAGCGTCACGCCCGATGCGGCCAAGCGACTCTACGGACTGGTCGGTCTCGGCGGTGTCACGGGCGGCGTCTTCGGTGCGAACTTCGTCGCTGTTTTCATCGCCCAGGTGGAGCGCCCGCAGTGGCTCTGGATCTGTTTTGCGCTGGGCCTGGCGATCGCGGCCGTTGCCTTTGCTGCGGGGCGGATCGTCGATCGGAATCCGCCGCTGGAGCCCGAGAAGAGCGCCGAAGAAACCGAGGAGAAAACGGGTCGAAATCCGGCGGTCGAAGGGGCGGTGCTGGTGTTCCGCTCGTCCTATCTCCTGGCCATCGTGGGCATCGTCGGCATCTACGAGATCGTCTCCACCATCGTCGATTTCCAGTTCACCAGCACCATCGCCCATTACCTCTCGGGCGAGGCGATCGGGCAGCAGTTCTCCCTGGTCTTCGCGATCACCAACACCGTTGCCTTCTTCGTACAGCTGTTCCTTACGGCGTTTGTGATGACGCGTCTGGGTGTGGGCGTCGCGCTGATGGTCCTGCCTGTCGCAATCCTGGTGGCCTCGGCGGGCTTCACCGCCCTGCCGATCCTCTGGGTCGGCTCCCTTCTCAACACCGCGGACAACGGGTTCAGTTACTCGATGAACCAATCGGCCAAGGAATCGCTCTACGTTCCGACGAGCAAGGAGGAGAAATACAAGGCCAAGGCCTTCATCGACATGTTCGTCCAGCGCTTCGCCAAGGCCATCGCGGTCTTCGTTTCGCTCGGCATCACGACGGCCTTCGTCGAGTTCGCCAGCATCCGCTGGCTGTCAGCCGTCACCATCCCGCTGATCGTTGTGTGGCTGTTCGCCGCGGTCTACGCCGGCCGGCGCTTTAAGGAAATGACGGAAAAAGCGGGTCCCGGGGCCTGAAATGGGACCGGGAGCGCCGTTCACCGCTCGGCTCGAACGAACTGGACGGCTGATGCTCCTAGAGCGGATCATGTTTAGATGGAACCACTTCGTGGTTGCCAACTAAACATGTGAATTCGCTCTACATCTAAGGTTCAGAGCAGATTCACCGGGTTTGATGGATCGCCTCCGGCGATTCAGTCAAACCCGGACCTGCTCGAGGGACCCGGGAGCTACTCGAGCAGCCGGTCGCGCAACTGCGCTAGTTCCCTATTGCTCAGGCCAAGCCCCTTCTTCAGGTAGTTCTCGAACGAGCCGTACTGCTCGTCGATGGCCTGAAAGGCGGCTTCCAGATACTCCCGGCGAACCTCCAAGAGGGGACGGATCTGGTCGGGTGTCACCTGGAACAGTGTCCCGAGGTAAACGAAGACGGACAGGCGGTTGATGCGCGCCTCGAGGCGGTCGTTGCTGCGCAGGTAATCGGCCATCACGGTTTCTTCGGGAACGCCGAGCGTCCGCAGCACGACCGCGACGATGAACCCGGTGCGGTCCTTGCCCTCGACACAGTGGACCACCGCCGGGAGGCCGTCCCGCGACAAGAATCCACGGAAGATCTCGGCCCATTGGCCCGTGAAATCCACCGCCAAAGAGCGGTTGGCCTCGACCATGAGCTCGTGAAAGTACTCGTCCTCCACATCCCAGGTGAGGATCTTCCGGCGCGACTCCCGCGGGTCGAGACGCGGGTACAAGACCGTGATCTCGCTGACGGTGACGTTGGCCTGTACCGGCTGAGGCCAGAGATTGGGCGCGTCGTTGCGCTCGACCTCGGCGCGCATGTCGATGACCTGCCTTACATCGAGCTCGTCGAGCCGCTCGAAGTCGACCCGTGTAAGGCTGCCCAGATTATCGGATCTGAAAAGCAGCCCGGTCTTGACCCGTCGGCCGTCGTCGGTGATGTACCCGCCGATGTCGCGGAAGTTGCGCGCGCCCTGAAGCGACGTCGATTCCGTGGGCGTCTCCACCGTTTGGCAGGCGGTCGCGGTCAAGAGCATGAAGAGGCCAAGAACGCGGCCCCTTCGCCGCCGAACCTTTGGGCACTGGTCTTCGATAGGCATTTTCCGCAGCCCCATCAATGCCATAAGAGCGCCCTAATAGACCACCGTTCGGCAAGCATTGAAAGCTCCTGGGAGCTCTGATCCACGCCCGTTGCGGCTGCGTGGCCTGACCGGCGAGGGAGTCCGCCGGTCGGTCGACGGCCGAGCGATTCATGCTCGACTGGAAATCACAATACGAGATAGGTTTAGGGTTAGGCGAGACCGTCAACGCGGCGTACCGAGGTTCTCGCGCAGGGTCGGTGCGCGGGGCGAAACGTCAAAGAAAATGCTTTCGTAAGGGTGAGGGGGTCATGGAAGGGTGTAAATCAGTGCGGGGTTACCGCGAGTCGGCAGACAGGGTTTTCCGTGGTGTGGCCAGCGCCGGTATCGTCCTGCTTCTTGGCCTTTCGGCATGCGAAACCATCCCGGATAACACCGGGATGCCGCTGCAGTTCGAGTCCGCGAAGCGCCCGGCGGAAGCGAGCGGCTATCCTAATTGGCCCCATCCTCCGGGCGAGATCGAGCGCGAGTTGCCGGCGCTGCTGGCTGCGGGCGAGGAGAAGCCGGTTTCGGCGGAACGCACGGCCCAAGGCATATCCGGCGCGCTTTCCATCGAGCTCCTTTTCTTCGAAGGCACGGCCGAGGAGACGGTCATCCGCTTCAAGTGGAAGGAGTTGCCAGCCAGGACCCTCGACGAAATCAACAACAGCCCGCGTCGGCAGCTGGCAGCCTACGAGTTCCAGAAGCTCTTCCTCGATCCGGAAGACTATGTAGTCCCAACCTCCGGGATCGTCTGCATTTCGTTGGACAAGTTCGAGGAGGCCACTGGCGGCACCGGTCGGCCGACCGTGTCGGGCTCTAACTGTGTCTTCGGCTTGCTGCAGCTGTGGTTGGTGGATGTCACGCCCAGCGCGGATTACTACGAGGAAGCGCGCTTCGTTTCGGACCCGACCTACGCCTACTACCTGGCGAACTTCAACCTCTTCACCTATCTCACCGATTTCGGCGATGCCAAGGAAGGTAACTACCTGATTTCGAAGGAACCTGATCGGCGGCAGATATATTCCGTCGATAACGATATCGCCTTCGAGGCCTTCGTCCGAAACCCCTTCCTCGGCGATTGGGGGAGAATCTTCGTCGCGGCGCTCCGGCGGGACTCGATCGAGCGTCTGCGCCGGGTGCGACGGGAGAACCTCGACACGCTCGGCGTTGTCGCGCAGTTCGAGCGGGACGAGAACGGCATCTTCCGGGAAGTTCGGCCCGGCGATAACCTCTTCCCGAACAAGGGCGTGCGAATCACTGACGACACGGTCCAACTCGGCCTCAACACCAACGAGATCAACAAGGTCTGGAACCGGCTGCAGGACCTGATCGCGCGCGTCGACAGAGGTGAAATCCCACTCTTTTGATCCCTGTCCTCGAGCGGATCATGTTTCGACGAGAAGGCTTTGCGGTTCCGGCAAGACATGCGGGATTTCAGGATATCAGGCAGTTAGAGCATCCGTTTTGATCGAGTTCGCCGAGCGCTCCATTCGCGATCATGGCGGATGAGGGCATTCCCGCCATCGCCGGTGAGTTGGGTGCTCACCGGCGATGGCCTGCCATTTACCGATACGCGCCCTTTGTCATGAGACAAGCAGATCCGGCTTTATCGGAGCGCCTCTGGCGTTTCGTCAAACCCGGATCTGCTCCAGGCGGGAGGGCCATGGCCACCTCGCCATACCGCATCGTGGTCCGGGGAACGGGCGGGATGACGACATCGACTTCGCCTCGACGTCCATTCATGAGCTCTGCGCGCGGCGTGTCGCGCGAGCCGGCCGGGCTTGATCCAGGTCATGGAGCGGCGCGCTCTACACGCCTCATCCTCACTTCTGCGGCTGATTTCCTTCTCCGTCGCGGAGATAGATCAACCCGGTCGCGGCCGACTTCGGAATTGTGACCCGCTCGGGCGAGAAGGGTGTTGTCAGTGTCCTAACCTCTTGTGAGAATGCCCTTGTAGGGAGAGCGTGGGGAGAGGCAAACAGGGGAGGGTCTCCTAAATGTCAAGCGATTGCTCAAAGGGACTTCTGACTTTGCTGCTCGCCGCCGGGCTGCTGGCCGGCTGTGAGGAGGCGCCGGTCGAGGAGCCGATCCGGCCGGTCCTGGCGACCAAGGTCGGCGACGTCGAGGGTTTCAGGCGTGACCGTTTCCCGGGCCGGGCCAAGGCCAAGGAAGAGACCAACCTTTCGTTCCGCGTGTTCGGGCCTGTCATTACGCGCAACGTGGATGTCGGCGACGTCGTCACAAGGGGTGACGTGATTGCCCGGATCGACCCCACCGACTATGAGGTCGCGCTCGAGAACATGAAGGGCCGGCTGGACAAGGCAAAGGCGGACAACGTGTTTGCCAAGGGGGAGTTCGCGCGGGCAGTCAAAATCCGCAAGGAGGATCCCGGCGCGGTCAGCGACACCTACGTGGATCAGAGACAGATGGAGCGGGATGCCACTGCGGCCGAGATTCGCACCCTCACCGCGAGTGTCGAACGCGCTGCGCTGGACCTCAGCTACACCACATTGCAAGCGCCATTCGACGGGACCATCGTGGCGACCTACGTCGAGGCGTTCGAGTATGTGAAGGCGCAGCAGCCGATCGTAAGGCTGCTCGACAAATCCCAGGTCGAAATGGTGATCGACGTGCCCGAGGGACTGATCACCCTGGCGCCCTTCGTCGAGAAGATTTCCGTGGTCTTCGATCCCTACCCCGACCTTGAGATCGAGGCGAAGATCCAAGAGATCGGCAAGGAAGCCACAGAGACCACGCGTACCTATCCGGTAACCCTGGTCATGGATCAACCTGACGGCGCGACCATACTGCCGGGCATGGCCGGCATCGCCACCGGTTATGCGCGCCTGCCCGACGATCCGACCGAGGCCATCAAGGTCCCGACCCATGCGGTGGCGTCGGATCAGTCGGGCGAGCAATTCGTCTGGGTCCTGAAGCCCGAGAGCGAGCCGCCCGAGGGACGGTCGATCACGCGTGTCAAGGCGGTGGCCGAGAAACGCAAAGTCGAAACCGGCAGTATCACCGACGCCGGGATGCTGATCAGGTCGGGCCTCGAGACCGGAGAGTGGGTCGCCACGGCCGGCCTTTACACCTTGCGTGACGGGCAGGTGGTCTACCTGCAGCCCACCTACGGGGAGAAGCGGTCATGAACCTTACGGAATTCGCGGTCAAGAACACCGCGGTCTCGTACTTCGTCGCCGTTCTCATCATTGTCGGCGGGGTGGGCAGCTACTTCACCATGGGCCACCTCGAGGACCCCATCTTCTCGGTCAAGAAGGCGATCATGGTCACACCCTATCCGGGTGCCAGCGCCGAGGAGGTGGAATTGGAGGTCACGGACCGCATCGAGAAGGCGATACAGGAGGTGCCCGAGCTCCGGCACACCAATTCCCATTCCTATCCCGGGCTGTCCGTTATCAAGATCGATACCCACCAGCGGTACTGGCGCGACAAGCTGCCGCAAGTCTGGGACGACATCCGCAAGAAGATCCGGGACAAGCTCCCCGAGTTTCCGCCGGGCGTCGGCAAGGTCGACATCTCCGACGACTTCAACTTCGTCTACGGTTTCGTCCTGGCCGTGACCGGGGACGGCTTCACCTACAAGCAGCTTGAGGACTATGCCGACGACCTGAAGAAGGAGTTCAGCCTGGTGGAGGGCGTCGCCCGTGCCGAGCTGTGGGGCGTCCAGGAAAAGGTCATTTACATCGATGTCGCCGAGACTCAGCTGGCGGCGCTGGGCCTGAGCGCCAACAACTTCGTCGATACGCTTCAGATCCAGAACAAGGTAGTTGACTCGGGATTTCTCGAGGTCGGCCAAGAGCGCATGCGCATCGCGCCGACCGGCAAATTCCTCGACCCGACTGAGATTGGCGAACTCTACCTAAGGCCCTACGGCGCCGAGGTCGCTGGCCAGCGCCCGCCGGTGACCGGACCCTATGCGGCACAGCCGACGGGTCCCACCGCGGCGCGGCCGACGCCGACAGGTCCGGCCAGCAGCGGTGGCTTCCGTAACGAGCTGATCAAGATCAACGACATCGCGGCGGTGCGGCCCGGCTACAAGGAGCCGCAGGACGACATGATGCGCTTCAACGGCAAGCCGGCCATCGCCATACAGATCGCCGCTGTCGAAGGTGTCAACATCGTGGAGGTGGGCGAACGGCTCGACCAGCGTATCCAGGAGCTGAAGGCGCTCTATCCCGTCGGCATCGAGCTCGGCAAGGTGGCCTGGCAGTCGACCCTGGTGACCGAGTCCATTCAGGCCTTCATGCTGAACCTGGTTCAGTCCGTGATCATCGTGCTGGGCGTGCTGACTGTTGCTATGGGACTGCGCATGGGCGTCGTCATTGGGACGGGCATGGTGCTGACCATCGCTCTGACCTTCATCGGCATGGGCATGTTGGACATGAACCTGCAGCGCATGTCCCTTGGCGCGCTGATCATCGCCATGGGCATGATGGTGGACAATTCCATCGTGGTCGCGGAAAGCGCCCAGGTGAAGATGGACCAAGGCATGGATCGGGTGAAGGCCAGCATCCAAGCCGCCGTGCAACCCGCGACGGCTCTGTTCGGCGCCACCGTGATCGCAAGCGCGACCTTCTATCCCGTCTATGCCTCGGATACCGATGCAGGCGAGTATTGCGTAGCTCTGTTCATCGTCGTGGCGCTCTCGCTATTCGCAAGCTGGCTCATCGCGATGACCCTGACGCCCATGCAGTGCATCGACATGCTGAAGCCATCCAAGGCGGCGAAGGCGGACGCCGGCGAAGGTCGGCTGAAGGCCGGCTTCCGGAAGTCGCTCGAGCTCTGCCTGCGGTTCCGCTGGCCCGTGCTGGGCGTCATCGGTGGGGCGCTCGCCGTCGCGTTTGTCGGTTTCGGCCAAGTCAAGCAGATGTTCTTCCCGGACGCGTCGCGACCTCAGCTCATGGTGGACTTCTGGTACCCCAACGGCACCCGTATCGAGGACGTCGCCAAGGATGTGCGACGGGCCGAAGCCTACATCCTGGAGGCCGACGAGGTGGAGAACATATCCACCTATA
Source organism: Kiloniellales bacterium (assembly GCA_030064845.1). Classification (NCBI taxonomy): domain Bacteria; kingdom Pseudomonadati; phylum Pseudomonadota; class Alphaproteobacteria; order Rhodospirillales; species Kiloniellales bacterium. Next base: position 5,188 of record JASJEC010000031.1, on the reverse strand, counting down.
TCGGTGGTGGGCCGCCGCGCTTTTACCTGCCGGTCGACCCGGAAAGACCCTACACGCCGCACTACGCGGAGATCGTCGTAAACACCAACAGCTACGAAGAGATTTTCCCCCTGGTGGAAAGGCTCGAGCCCTGGATGGAAGAGAACTATCCCCAGGCGGTGACCCGGGTTCGCTTCTACGGCGTGGGCCCCAGCGAGACCTGGAAGCTCGAGTGGCATGTGACCGCGCCCGCGGTGGCCGACCTGGACATACTCCGCGACATTACGGATCAGATGGTCGCGATCCTGCGTGACACACCTATTGCGAAGGAAGTGCGCACCAATCTGAGCAACAAGGTCAAGCGGGTCGTGCCTGTCTACTCTCAGGAGCGCGGCCGCTGGGCGGCGATCACCCGCGAGGACTTGGCCCGTGCAACGCGCCGCGCCTACGACGGCCAACAGGTCGGCCTCTACCGGGAAGAAGACGATATCTACCCCATCATTTTGAGGCACACAGAGGACGAGCGGCGCAGGGCAACCGAGATGAACAACCTGCAGGTCCATGGGAACTTGATGGCCAACACCGTGCCGCTATCCCAGGTCACGAGGGAAATCAGGTTCGATTGGGAGGAGCCCGCGAACACGCGCTTCGACCGCCGCCGAGCCATCACGCTCCAGGCCGAGCCCAAGGGCACGACATACCCCGTGCTCAAGCAGGCCGTGCTCGAAAAGATCCAGGCGATCGAGATGCCGCCGGGCTACAACATTTACTTCGACGGCGAGGACGAAAGCACTCTCGATGCGACGGACTCGCTCAAGCCGGGGATCATTCCGGCCTTCGCGGTGGTGCTTCTGACCCTCGTCCTGCTCTACAACGCCTACCGGCCGGTGCTCATAATCGTCCTGACGGTGCCCTTCGTCTTCATCGGCATTACGCCCGCCCTGCTTGTGGCCGATGCGCCCTTCGGGTTCGTCGCCATATTGGGCGCCATGAGCCTTTCCGGGATGATGATCAAGAACATCATCGTCCTGCTCGACGAGATCAACATCAACCTCGAGGCCGGCATGAAGCCCTACGACGCCATCATCGAAGCGGTGATGGCGCGCGCCCGGCCCGTGGCGCTGGCGGCAGCCACCACGGTGGGCGGCGTCGCCACCATCGCGACCGACGTTTTCTGGAGCGCCATGGCGATCACCATCATGGGTGGCCTGACGGTCGGGACCTTCCTGACGTTGTACCTGGTGCCGACCTTGTACGCGATTTTCTACAAGGTCCAGCCGGACACGCCTGCACAAACCCAAGCGGAGCCGGCGATGGCAGGCGCTTGAGGCTGTGGGCGTCCACGGGGTCGGGTAGAGGCGCTCATGCGCAGCAAAGCGGTGCCGGTGTTCGACGGATCATGCCGCCGAAAACGGCGCGCTCGTGCCAGCGGCGCAACGCCACTTCCAAGAGGGGGCGCGACGGCCGGTATGCGCACCTTCTCCGAGTATCGAGAAGTTTCTGACGATCGCATGCAAACCGCGGCCGGAAACAGGGCCGTAATCCGGGCAGGAGAGAGGGGGAGTTCCACATCATGAATGTGCTTCGCACGGCGCTTGTCTTTGCCTTGGCGGTCTTTGCGCCGACCGCCGCCATGGCCGCCGCGCCGCGCGAAAAGTTCCTCGTGCCCGACCCCACCGGCGTCCCGGCAGCTTACGTCTGCCTGGCGATTTTCGTGGTGTCCTACCTCTTCGTGATGACCGAGGAGAGGACGCACCTGCGCAAGTCCAAGCCTGTGATGCTGGGTGCCGGCCTGATCTGGGGCTTGATCGCCTTGCTGGCCCCCGGGTACGGCTTTCCGCGGGAAGAGATCCACAACGCGCTGATCCACGGACTTGAGGAATACGCCGGCCTGCTCCTCTTCCTGCTGGCGGCGATGACCTACATCAGCGCCCTTCAGGCCGGTAATGTCTTCGAGGTGCTGCGCGCCTGGCTGGTCGGCCGCGGCTTCAGCTACCGGGCGTTGTTCTGGATTACCGGCTTCATCGCCTTCTTTCTTTCGCCGATCGCCGACAACCTGACCACCGCCCTGGTGATGGGCACGGTGATCATGGCCGTGGGTGCGGGCAGTCCGCAGTTCGTAGCAATCGCCTTCGTCAATGTCGTCGTTGCCGCGAACGCCGGCGGCGCCTTCAGCCCCTTCGGCGACATCACGACCTTGATGGTCTGGGTCGCGGGCAAGGTGACGTTCTTCGAGTTCTTCTCGCTCTTCATTCCCTCGCTGGTCAACTTCCTGATACCCGCCGCGATCATGACCCTCTTCCTGCCGAAGGGGCAGCCCGAGAAGATCGTCGAGACCGTCAGAATGAAGCGCGGGGCGCCTGTCGCGATCCTGCTCTTCGCGTTTACCATTGGGTTGGCGATCAGCTTCGAGCAGGTGCTCCACTTGCCGGCCTTCATGGGCATGATGACCGGCCTGTCGCTGCTCATGTTCTTCGCCTACTACCACCGCAAGACTCGTTCGGCGGACGAGGAGGAGTTTGACATCTTCCGCCATGTGGCAGCGGCCGAATGGGACACCTTGCTGTTTTTCTTTGGGGTGATCTTCAGCGTCGGGGCGCTGGCGTTCATCGGCTGGCTGGCGGTGGCTTCCGAGGTCATGTACGGCAGTTGGGGGGCGACCGCGGCGAACACGACCCTGGGCATTGTTTCGGCGATCGTCGACAACATCCCGGTGATGTTCGCGATCCTCTCCATGGGCCCGGAGATGTCGCACTTCCAATGGTTGCTGATCACGCTGACCTGCGGGGTCGGGGGCAGCCTGCTGTCGATCGGCTCCGCGGCCGGGGTGGCGCTGATGGGCGCGTCGAAGGGGCAGTACACCTTCATGAGTCACCTGAAGTGGGCCCCGGTGATCGCCTTGGGCTACGCCTGCAGCATCGGCGTGCACTTCCTCGTGAACGGCTAGAGTGGTTGAGGTTCCGCCGGGACCGCAAAGTGGTCCCGGCAGAACATGTGAATCCGGTTACCTTGTGCCGGCGGTGCGTTTTCCTGCCGGTGATGGTGTCGCCTGTTTGTGGTATTGAAGTGTCCGTGCCGATTGCGTCCAAACCGCAGAGAGGGACGCGGCCGTAATCCGAGGAGGGGAGGGGGTCTTCGACATGATCACATTTCTGCGCACAGTGCCCGTATTCGGTCTAGCCGTCCTTGCGCCGATCGGCGCTTTGGCCGCGGAGCCGCGCGAAGAGTTCCTAATCCCCGATCCCACCGGGGTCCCGGCGGCATACGTCTGTCTGGCAATCTTCCTCTTGTCCTACCTCTTCGTCATGACGGAAGAGAAGACGCACCTGCGCAAGTCGAAGCCCGTCATGCTCGGCGCCGGCATCATCTGGTTACTGATCGCCTGGTTGGCGCCAGGCTACGGCTTTCCTCGGGAAGAGATCCACAAGGCGCTGATGCACGACCTCGAAGAGTACGCCGGGCTGCTGCTGTTCCTGCTGGCCGCGATGACTTACATCAGCGCCCTGCAGGCCGGCAACGTCTTCGAGGCGCTGCGCGCCTGGCTGGTCGGCCGCGGCTTCAGTTATCGGGCCTTGTTCTGGATCACCGGTTTCCTCGCCTTCTTCATCTCGCCGGTCGCCGACAACATGACCACGGCCCTGGTGATGGGCACGGTCATCATGGCCGTAGGCGCGGGCAAGCCGCAATTCATCGCGGTCGCCTTCGTCAACGTCGTCGTTGCGGCGAATGCCGGCGGCGCCTTCAGCCCCTTCGGCGACATCACGACTTTGATGGTCTGGGTTTCGGGGCGAATTGAGTTTATCGAGTTCTTCGAGCTCTTCATCCCCTCGCTGGTCAACTTCCTGGTGCCCGCCTTGGTCATGAACTTCTTCATACCGCAGGGACAGCCCGAGAAGATGGAAGAGACCGTCCGCATGAAGCGCGGCGCCCGCTTCGCCATCCTGCTCTTCGCTTGCACCATTGCAATGGCGATCAGCTTCGAGCAGGTGTTCCACCTGCCGGCCTTCATGGGCATGATGACCGGCCTGTCGTTGCTCATGTTCTTCGCCTACTACCACCGCAAGACGCGTTCGGCGGACGAGGAGGAATTCGATATCTTTCGCAATATCGCGGCGGCGGAGTGGGACACCTTGCTCTTCTTCTTCGGGGTCATGTTCAGCGTCGGGGCGCTCGCCTTCATCGGCTGGTTGGCCGTGGCGTCCGAGGTCATGTACGGCACCTGGGGGGCGACCGCGGCGAACACGACCCTGGGCCTGGTTTCGTCGATCATCGACAACATCCCGGTCATGTTCGCGATCCTCACCATGGGTCCTGAGATGTCGCACTTCCAGTGGCTGCTCATCACGCTGACCTGCGGGGTCGGCGGCAGCCTGCTGTCGATCGGATCCGCGGCCGGGGTGGCGCTGATGGGTGCGTCGAAAGGGCAGTACACCTTCATGTCCCACCTCAAGTGGTCTCCGGTGATCGCTCTCGGGTACTTCTGCAGCATCGGTGCGCACTTCCTCGTGAACGGCTAGAGCAGATCGCGATTGAATGGGCTCGCCCAGTGCGATCCATTCAATCGCGTGAATCTGCCGTATCTCTGAGATGTAAAGCGGATTCACATGTTTGGTCGGAACCACGAACTGGTTCCAACCAAACACGATCCGCTCCACATCATGAGGTTAGAGGATTCACGCGATTAACGGATCGCCTCGGGCGAATTCGATAAATCGCGATCTGCTCTAGAAATCCACCCTGCGGAAATAGTTTCTGGTCTCCGCCGCCGCCTGACCGCTGTCCGGGGCATCCGAGATGTCTTCCGCTGGCAGCACATTGCCCCAGTCGGTGCGTTCCCGCATCACCTCGATGGTCTCATCAGGCACGAACTCGTTCGGCCCGCGGATCTGCCAGCCGCCGCCGAGGCCGCGATAGCTGAGGACCAGGTTCTGGGCGATGGCGGACTGCGCGACTGCCAGATTGTCCTGTCGCTCCACGAGGGCGGTCTGGGTCTCCAATACCCGCGTGTAGTCGACAAGCCCGTTGCGGTACTGCCGCAAGGCGATTTCCACGGCGCGCTTGGAGGCCTGGACGCTGGTCGTGAGGAACTCGGCCTGATCACGCGAACGAAGGAAACCGACGAGCCCGTCCTCGACCTCCCGATAGGCCTCCAGGACGGCGTTCTCGTAATCGGCGATCAAAGCCTGCAGCCGGGCGTCCTGCACGCGGA
>JASJEC010000030.1 GCA_030064845.1 Kiloniellales bacterium | reverse complement strand
CCCCTTCACCGGCGAGCCGACCACCTTCAAGGCCAAGCCGGCGACCCTGCAGCCGCGCTTCACCGCCGGCAAGGCGCTCAAGGACGAGGCTGGCAAGTACTTCCGCCGCAACATGAAGTAAGGCCGCCTCGGCCACCGCAAGACGACCAGACCCCGGCTTCGGCCGGGGTTTTTGGTTTCGGGATCGCGACTCCAACGAGCTCGCCGTGGCCGCGCCGCACCTCAAGCCCCGGGTCTTCGCCGGGGCGCATCCTTCGGCGGAATCTGGGCGATAGGGTCGCGCGCGGTGTCAGAGAACGCCGGGTTGTTTTGACCAAGCTCTGCTTTAGGCGGGCGGCGTCAGCTTGGTCTGGATGAAGTCCCAGTACTTCGGATCCTCTTCGTCGAAGATCTCGGGGCCGGCGCCCATGTAGGCCCGCGCCAATTCATCCGCAGATTTCTCGAGGTTGCCCAGTTCGAACTGGGCCTGGCCGAGGCGCAGATGAATGAAGGGGTTGCCCAGGCCGTCGGGCGAGGCCACCGCGTGCTGCAGTGCGTCGCGGGCGACGGCGAAGGCGCCGAGCTGAAACCGGCAATCGCCGATCGCCGCATAGATCCAGGTGGCCGCCTCCCAGTCGGTCTTCGGCTCCGGCACGAGAGCCAAGGCCTCTTCGTAGCGCGCGATCGCGCCTTCCAGGTCGTCCTCGTCCATCAGCGCGTCGCCGTCCGCGCAGAAAGCCGTGATGCGCCGGTGCGCCGCGTCGCTCAGCTGTTGCATGGTCCTGGTTCCGATTCCGGGTCCGATTGCCCACGGGGCCAGCGCAGTGCTTAACGAAAGACTCTTTGCTTCCCCTTAACACCGGCGCGGTCTAGCTTTGGCCCATGGCATCACTCGTCGAACCCGCCCTGGACGCGGAAAGGCTTGCCGAGAATCTGGCTGCCGTCCGCGGCCAGGTCGCGGCCGCGGCCGAGGCGGCGGGGCGCGATCCGGCCGAGGTCACCCTGGTCGCGGTCGGCAAGACCCACCCCGCCGAATGGATCGAGGCGGCGCTGAAAGCTGGCCAGCGGGTCTACGGCGAAAACCGGGTGCAGGAAGCGCAGGGTAAGTTCCCCGACCTGAAGGCGCGCTATCCGGACCTGGTTCTGCACCTGATCGGGCCGCTGCAGACCAACAAGGCGGCCGTCGCGGTCGAGCTCTTCGATGTGATCGAGACCGTTGACCGGCCCAAGCTGGCGCGGGTCCTGGCCAAGGAAATGGACAAGGCCGGCCGGCGGCCCGCCTGTTTCATACAGGTCAACACCGGCGAGGAAGCGCAGAAGGCCGGCGTGGCCCCGGGCGAGGCCGACCAGCTGATCGCGCTCAGCCGCGACGAGCTGGGTCTGCCGATCGAGGGCTTGATGTGCATCCCGCCGGTCGGCGAGGAGCCGGCGCTGCATTTTGCGCTGCTGCGCGAGATCGCCTGCCGCAACGGGCTGCAGTCGCTGTCCATGGGCATGAGCGCGGACTTCGAGACGGCGATCCGCTTCGGTGCCACCCACGTCCGCGTGGGCACCGCCATCTTCGGGCCACGCGCACCTCGTTGACGTGCGGGGTCTCAATAAAATCCGCGATCACGTCCAGTGAACCACGGGCGGCGGTCCAGGGATCGATACTTACGCCCGGCGCGTCTTGGCCGAGGCGAAGTCTCTTGGCCGAGGCGAAGTCTAAGGAGCGGGCATGGCATTGGACGTGAAGCAGATCAGGGCGGAGACCCCGGGTATCGACAAGAGCGTCCATCTGGCCGCGGCGGGATCAGCGCTGATGCCCAAGCCGGTCGTCGATGCGGTGATCGAGCATACGCAGCTGGAAGCCGAGATCGGCGGCTACGAGGCGCAGGCCGCGAAGGCCCCCGAGCTCGCCTCGGTCTATGACCTGATAGCGACCTTGATCGAAGCCTCGTCCCGTGAGATCGCGATTCTCGAGAATGCCACGGTGGCGTGGTGCCATGCCTTCTACGCCCTGCCGCTGCGCAGCGGCGACCGAGTCCTGACCTGCGAGGCGGAGTACGCCGCAAACTACGTGGCTTTCCTCCAACGGGCCAGGCGCGACGGCATCGTTATCGACGTCGTGCCCAGCGACCGGGACGGCTCGCTCGACCTTGCGGCCTTGGAGGACATGATCGACGAGCGTGTCGCGCTCATCGCCACCACCTGGGTCCCGACCAACGGCGGCCTGGTCAATCCCGCGGAAAAGATCGGCGAGATTGCGCGCGGCCGCGGCATACCCTATCTGCTCGACGCCTGCCAGGCGGTCGGGCAGATGCCGGTCAATGTCGAGGCGCTCGGCTGCGACTTCCTCTCGGCGACCGGCCGCAAGTTCCTGCGCGGGCCGCGCGGCACCGGATTTCTCTACGTCCGTGAGAAGTGGCTGGAGACCCTGGAGCCGGCAATGATCGACCACTTTGGTGCGCCCTGGATCGCGCATGACCGCTACCGCTTGAGACCGGACGCACGCCGCTTCGAGACCTGGGAGAACTCCTACGCTCTGCGCGCCGGCCTCGGGGCCGCGGTCGCCTACGCCCTGTCGCTCGGCCTGCCGGCGATCAGGGACCGTGCCTGGGCACTCGCGAAAGGGCTGCGTGAAAGGCTGGAGCGCATCCCCGGATGCGAGGTTCGGGACCTCGGAAAGGACCCCTGCGCCATCGTGAGCTTCACCATCGAAGGATTGGAAACCAAAGAAGCAATCGCGAGACTGCGTAAACAGGCCATCACGATCGGCTCGTCACAGCCGTCCAGCACCCGGCTTGATTCGGAAGCCCGTAACCTGCCGGTCCTCTTCAGGGCTTCGCCTCACTACTACAACACCGAAGAGGAACTCGACCGCCTCGTGGCTGCGCTGCTCGCGTGTCTCGACCCCTAAGAGGTGGACGACACTCTATCCGTAGAACTCGAACCAATCGGTCGATTCGAACCACTTGCGGCGGATCTCGTCGTAGCGGCCGTCGGTCCTGATCTCCTGCAGGAAGGCGTTTAGCCAAGCGAGGAAATCGGGGTCGTCCTTGCGGATGGCGAAGGCGATCGCTTCGTCGGTAAAGGGCTCGTCCAGGAACACCAGTCCTTGAGCGCCGTGCATCGCCAGGTAGGTGGCGTGGAACGGCCGGTCGTAGACGAAGGCGTCGACCTTTCCTTCGGCGACCGCCGCCGCCGCCGCGGTTTCCGTGTCGAAAGCCTGGTAGACGGCTTCGGGCAGGTGCCGCTTCACCGCCGCTTCGCCGGTCGTCCCCGGTTTGGAGGCGACGCGGTACTTCGGGTCGTTCAGATCCCGATAGGAGGTCACTTTATCGGCCAGTTTCCCGTTCAGCAGCACCGTCTGGCCGACCTGCATGTAGGGATCGGAAAAATCGACCCGCTGGCGCCGTTCTTCGGTGATCGACATGCCGCTGATGATGATGTCGCAGCGACCCAAAACCAGCGACGGGATGATGCTGGTCCACCGCGTGTTGACCGGCACGAAGTCGACCCCCAGGTCCCGGGCCATGGCGCGGGCCAGGTCGATGTCGAAGCCGCCGAAGCTGGTCTTCTGCCCGCCCTTCCGTTCGTCCGCCGGCCGCAGGCTGCGCTCGCGCAGGCCCGAGCGCTTGCCGACCATCTCGAAGGGCAGGTATCCGGCCTCGAAGCAGACGCGGAGCGCGCCGCGCTCCAGAACGCCGTTCAAGGTCGAGCCGGGGTCGAGCGCCCTGTCCTGGGCGTTGCCGGGCAGGGCCGCCAGGCAGAGCAGCAGGAGGGCGAGACCCGCGCGGATCGGGCGCGTCATCGCCGGCCTCACTTCGCCGGGGCCGCGCCGGCCTCCGCCTCGCCGGCCGCAGTCTCGTCGAGCGGATGGATCGTCCAGCCGGTCCAGCCGAAGACCAGCGTGACCAGCGGCGACAGCCAGCAGAAGAAGGCGAAAGGCAGATAGGCGAGCGTCGCGACGCCCAGCGTGGCCGCCTGGTACACACCGCCGGAGTTCCAGGGCACGAGGTTGGCCGTCACCGTGGCGCTGTCTTCCACCGCGCGCGACAGGTTCTTGGCGTGGAGGCCGCGCTCTCTATAGGCCTGGGCGTACATCCGGCCGCCCATGACGATCGCCATGTACTGGTCGCAGAGAACCAGGTTGGCGCCCAGGCAGGTCAGGACCGTCGAGGTGATCAGCGAGGCGCTGGAGGTCGCCATCCTGAGGATTCTGTCGACGATCACCTTGAGCTGGTTGGTCGCCTCCATGATCCCGCCGAACATCATGGCGCAGATAACGATCGAGATCGCGTAGAGCATGGCGGTGAAGCCGCCCTTGCTGAGCAGGGAATCCACGGCCTCGATTCCGGTGTTGCTGGCGTAACCGCTGTAGGCGACGTCGAGCAGCTTCGGATAGGTGGCGCCCTCGAAGATCAGGCCGAGGATGACGGCCGAAGCCACGCCCGCGACGAGCCCGGGAATCGCGGGCGCCTTCTTGTAGGCGCAGACGATCACGAGCAAAGGCGGGATCAGGTGCCAGGGACCGATGGTGAAGTCCCGGTCCAGGGTGGCCAGGATTTCCTGAACCCTGGCCAGGTCCTCCTCGCCGCCGCCGAGGAACAGGCCGAGCACGACCTCGATGGCGAGCGTGAGCAGGATCGCCACGCCCGAGGTGTAGGTCATGTGGCGGATGTGCGTGTAGATGTCGGTGCCCGCCATGGCCGGGGCCAGGTTGGTAGTGTCCGACAGGGGCGACATCTTGTCGCCGAAGTAGGCGCCGGAGAGCACGGCGCCGGCGACCACCGGCAGGGGGAAGCCCAATCCCGCGCCGATGCCCATGAGGGCGACCCCGATCGTGCCGGTGGTGCCCCAGGAGGTTCCCGTGGCCAGCGAGGTGACGGCGCAGATGATCACGGTCGCGGGCAGGAAGATCTCGGGCGAAAGGATCTTGAGTCCGTAGTACAGCAGGGTGGGCACGACGCCGGACAGGATCCAGACGCCGATCAGGATGCCGATGATGATCAGGATGATGATCGCGTGGAGGGAGTTGGCGATCCCGGTGATCATACCTTCCTGGATCGTGTTCCAGGAGAAGCCGGAGCGGTAGGCGACGAGCCCGGCTACCAGGACTCCGAGCAGCATGGGAATATGCGGATCGGTGCCGTAGACCACGATGGAGAGCATGATCCCGACGACCAGCGAGAACAGCGAGATCAGCGCTTCCCAGAGATAGGGGTCGCGTTGTTCCTTGCTCGCGAACATCGGCGCCTCCCCCTCCGTTCCCCGAGAGCTCGCCGCATCGCCGAATCTGCGAGGTCGAGACCGCTCTCTCGACCAATGGTATCAGACTTGCGTTCTGCGCGCAGCGATCCTTATCGCTGACGGCGCCGGCTCAACCCATCTCCTCCGGCCTACCTCGCATCGCGGGCCGGTCCGAGGGGTACTTGTAGGAGGCATAGCGCAGAACCCAGACGGAGAGCGACAACATCAGGATACCGCCGATCACCACCAGGATCCCCCAGTGGGGGTTCTGGATCGCGTCCATAAGGTCTTCGTGGTGCTCCACGTTGACCATGCCGATCAGCAGACGGGTCATCGCGGTCAGCGCGACATAGATCAGGAAGCGCACCGGCATGTGGTTGGTGGTGAAGTAGATGCCCACCATGGCGCCCAGCTCGAGGAAGATGAACAGCAAGAGGATGTCCTCGACCGTCGCGTGGCCCTGGGACACCATCTTGAAGAACTCGAAGACCGCGGCCCACACGATGGTCCCGCCGATGGCGAACAGGGCCAGCAGGTGAAAGCCGTTGACCAGGCCCGTGCCGAACTTGTCGGCGAGCCGGTGGGCCATGGTGCCGAAGTCTTCGATTCGATCGGTCTGATTGGCCGTCTTTTCGACCTGTTTTTCCTCGTCCGCCATACCTTTCCTCTTCCTCTCTCAGTTGAAGTCCGCGAAGCGTGCAGGGCGCCTAGTCCTCGACAACAACCGCCGTTCCCGGCCCGGCGGCACCGAGCACCGCGAGCAGATCCTCGCGCGCGAGAGCGACACAGCCCTGGGTCGGGCTGTAATCGGGACGGGCGACGTGAAGGAAGATCGCGCTCCCCGCGCCGGGCACCGGCGGGTCGTCGTTGTGCCCCAGGATGACGATCACGTCGTAGATCTCGTCCTCGCGCCAGAGGACCTCGTGGCTCGCCTCGTAGGGCAGAGTCACCGGCCGGTTGTAGTGCGCGTCCTCCGGGTCGTCGCACCAGCCGTCCGCGGGGTCGAGCGCCGCGACGGGCAGAGCGGTGGGCGGCGCCGCCATGCGGTCCGGCCGGTAGAGCACGCGCCGCATGGGCCAGGACCCGATCGGTGTCGCGCCGTCGCCCTCGCGCTTGTCGCGCCGGCACCCGCCGGGCCCCAGGGCGCAGCGGTAGACCGTCTCGCCGAAACGGGCGACCCATGCGCCCTTCTCGCGACAGACGGTCAAATCCAGGCTCATGGCGAAGGGTGTCTCCCGCAAGCGCTCGACGACGCGGAATCGCCCTCCAGACTAACCCGCTTTCGCGATTCTAAGGTTAATGAAAATCGAAGCGGTCACGGAGCGGCGGCTGCACCCTCGTCGCCGCCGGTCTCTTCGCGGGCGCGCGCCTCGGCCATGGCCCGGTACTTGTCCAGGGCCTCGCCCATCTTGCGGGCGAAGGCGTCGCTGACCTGGGCGGGGCGATCCGGCGGCGGCGCGGCACCGAGCAGAGGCCTCGCCGGCTCGATCGTTTCGGCACCCGGCGACCCGCCGCCAACGCGCCCCGCGGCGAGCTGGCGGAGGTCGGCGGCCAGTGCACGCAGCGCCTCCTGGTTCTCCAGGCCGGGCGCCGGCGCGGCGGGTGTGGGCGCGGCGGCTTCAGGCCCGGGTTCGCTCGCCCCGGGTTCGGGCGCGGCGGTCTCCGGCCCGGGCCGGTTCTCGCCGGCGGCCAGGTCCTGGGTCTCGTCGGTCCCGCCGTCGCCGAAGGCCGCCGCGATCAGGGTGTCGCCCAGCGGCCGGCCGCTGATCTCGGCGAACAGGCTGTCGGCGGTCGCGAAGACGAAGCCGAGCGGCCCGGCGTAGATCATCGCGCCCATGATCCGCGCGGCGGCGGTGATCTCGTCGCCCGAGACGCTGCGGTAGAACGAGCCCACGAATGGCAGGTGGTGCAGGGGGTTGATCAGGTCGACCAGGTCCTCGAATCGCAGCTCGGCGTCGACCGTCGCGGCCTCTGCGCCGGGGCCCAGGGTCGTGACCTCGTTGGTCGCGCTGATCCGGTGATCCGCGAAGGCCTTGCGCCCGCCGCCGGGCGGCTCCGGCGGAGGCGGCCTCGAGCGCGCCAGGTCGGCCAGGCTGGGCCGGACTCGCGGATCTATGCCGGTTTCCATGCTCATGCTTCTGGGCTTACTGAAGCAAGAAGGGGGCCAAGAACGCCCCCGCGTGGGCGGCGGCAGGGCGGACCGATTTCGCGCCCGGGCGGCCATTTCGGCCCGGCAAGGCTTGCCGACCCGACGGGATCTGCTCTACCTGCCGGCGGGCTTTCGCTTTAGGGGAATGCCGCTCCACTTGGGCCGGCTCATGACCTCGACGTAGTCGGGGAACATCATGTTGAAGCTGATGCTGATGCGGATCTGGCTGCTCTGGTTGGACGGCACCGAGTGCACCAGCCAGGCCGGGAAGACCACCATCCGCCCAGGCCTGACCGAGATCGGCTGGGACGTGGCATTGAACGGGTTGGTCTCGGTCAGGCGCGGGGCGATGATCTCGGGCTGGGGCCGCGGATCGTGAAACGTGACCGCGTCCGCGCCCGGCTCGGCCATGACGTAGTAGATCCCGCTCAGGAAGTTGTTGGGGTGACTGTGGGCGATATGGAAGGCGCCGCGGGGATTCATGTTCGCCCAGCAGCCTGTGATGACGACGTCCTCGTAGTCGACCGCTAGTCGCTCCAGCACGGTCCGCGCCGCGCTATGGAACAGCGCAACCAGATCCTTGAACTCCTCGAACTCGTGCAGGTTCTGCTCGGTCTGCCAGTTCTGGCCCTGCACGATCCTGGGCCGCGGCGCGGTGAGCGCGTTGAGATCGGCGGCCAATTGCCGGTTCAGGGGCTCTGCCTGAGCGGCCGGCAGGTCGAAGATCCAGGCGGTGGTCGGAAACAAGGCTTGCGGCGTGACGGATTCGAACTCGGCCATGGCCCCCCGCTGAAGAAATCCTCAAAGGCATGCCGGGAGAAGATGCCCCTCCCGCCGTCCGGTTGCAAACCGGCAGTGGCGGCGGGATAGTGAAGCGCGCAGCGATCGTTGGAGAGCGTCATGGCCGGCGCGAAGGTGTTTCTCGACTACGACCAGGAGACGCTCGACGCGCAGCTCAACCTGCGCGCCCGCTGGCCCGAGCACCCCGAATACTTCCGCCGCTGGGCCGAGGAGAGCGCCGCGGCCAGGGCGCGTCTTCCGGCGCGCCTGGATCTCGCCTACGGGCCGACGCCCGGCCAGACGCTCGACCTTTTCCGAGCCGAAACGGAATCGCCGGCGCCCCTGCTCGCCTTCATCCACGGCGGCTACTGGCAGGCGCTCGACAAGGGCGACTTCAGTTACCTGGCGGCGCCCTATCTGGAGGCGGGCATCGCCTACGCCTCGCTCAACTACGACTTGGCGCCGGCCGTTGGGATCGGCGAAATGGTCCGGCAGATTCGCGCCGCCTTCGCCTGGCTCCACCGCGAGGCCGCGGCGCTCGGAATCGATCGGGACAGGATCTACGTCGCCGGGCACTCGGCCGGCGGACACCTCGCCGCGATGACCCTGGAGACCGACTGGCCGTCGCTCGATCGGGACCTTCCGGCGCGGCTGGTCAAGGGCGGATGCAGCGTCTCGGGCATCTACGACCTTGCGCCGGTCCGGCTCAGCTACCACCAGGCGGTCCTCTCCATCGATGCGCCGACCGCCGCCGAGATGAGCCCGGTGGCCGCCCTCCCGGCACCCGGAGCGCCGCTGATCCTGGCGGTCGGCTCCGAGGAAACGGCGGAGTTCCACCGCCAGCAGGCGGACTTCGCCGGGCTCTGTCGGGATGCCGGGCGTGCCGCCCCGACCGTCGATTTGCCGGGGCGCAACCATTTCACCGCAGTGGATGCCATGGCCGAAGCGGATCACGCCCTGTTCCGGGCGGTCCGCGATCTGATCCTGGCGGAAGCCGCTCCTTGAAGCCGCCCGCGCGCGGTGTTATCTGAGACCCCTGATGCAGTCGAGCAGGGCTAACCGCATGAATTGGAACAACAAGCGGTCCGCTCTGGCCGGCCCGGGGCGCACCGGCGACACGGTGCAGGGAAAATGGCCGGCAGGGGTATCCGTGGCATGAACGCCCCGACGGGAAAGAAGATCCTTCTCGTCGACGACGACGACGCCCTGCGGACATCGCTGGGCGAACAGCTGCGACTGCACGAGGAGTTCATCACCAGCGAGGCGGACAACGCCGCGAAGGCGCTGGAAACGGCCAAGGGCGAGTACTTCGATGCCATCCTGCTCGATGTCGGGCTACCGGACATGGACGGCCGCGACGTTTGCCGCCTGATGCGCCGCAACGGCGTCAAGTCGCCGATCATCATGCTGACCGCCGCCGAATCCGATGCCGATACCATCCTCGGCCTCGACGCCGGGGCCAACGACTATGTCACCAAGCCGTTCAAGCTGGCGGTCCTCCTGGCGAGGCTACGGGCTCAGCTGCGCCAGCACGAGCAGAGCGAGGACGCGGTCTTCACCATCGGCCCCTACACCTTCCGGCCAAGCGTCAAGCTTCTGGTGCACGGCGAGAACAAGAAGAAGGTCCGCCTGACCGAAAAGGAAACGGCGATCCTCAAGTACCTCTACCGCAGCGGACACATGGTGGTCGGCCGGGACACGCTCCTGGGCGAGGTCTGGGGCTACAACGCCGGCGTCACGACCCACACGCTCGAGACCCACGTCTACCGCCTGCGGCAGAAGATCGAGGCCGATCCCTCGAACGCCCGGATCCTGGTGACCGAGCCCGGCGGTTATCGCCTGGTGCCCTGATCCGGTGCGGCCGGGGAGGCATGGTTGAAGCAATTCGCCCCTTAAGGGAATCTCAGAGCGGCTCTGCTAGCATGCAATGGTCTGCATCTCGAGGCAGCGGGCCGTCCCGCCCGGCGTCCGGGCGCGATGTGAAATAACCCCTGGGACAGCGGCGCGCGGTGTCTTACATCTAAGGCCGATCAGAGCGAAAAGCGGGAAAACCGACCCTTGACCAAGCAGCGCAGCCTGTCCGTCCGCTTCTGGGGTGTCCGCGGTTCCATCGCCTGCCCCGGCGAGGAGTTTCGGCGCTACGGCGGCAACACCTCCTGCCTGGAGGTGCGCTGTGACGGACATCTGCTGATATTCGACGCCGGCACCGGCTTGCGGGGGCTCGGCGACCACCTCGCCAAGGACGGCGACCTGGTCTCCAACATCTTCCTGACCCACACCCATTTCGACCATATCGCCGGGCTGCCGTTCTTCGGCCCGCTGTTCAAAGCGAACAACCGGCTTCGTCTTTGGGCCGGTCACCTGCAGCCCGAGATGACGCTGCACGAGGCGATCAACCAGTTCATGGTGGCGCCGCTGTTTCCCGTTCCGCCGCAGATCTTCGCCGCCAACGTGTCGTTCCACGATTTCACCGCCGGCGAGACCATCGAGCCCTGCCGGGGGATCAAGATCCGGACCGCCGCGCTCAACCACCCGAACCGGGCGACCGGCTACCGCATCGACTGGAACAAGAAGTCGATCTGCTACATCACCGACACCGAGCACGTCGAGGGCCAACCGGACGAGAAGATCCTCGAGCTGATCGACCGGGCCGACCTGGTGATCTACGACAGCACCTATACCGACGAGGAGTTTCCCGACTACCGCTCGTGGGGCCACTCGACCTGGCAGGAGGGCGCGCGCCTTTGCGATCTCGCGGACGCGCGGCGCCTGGTGATCTTCCACCACGATCCAGCGCACGACGACGACTTCATGGACCGGGTCGCGCGAGAGGCCGAGGCCCTGCGGCCGGGCACGGTCGTCGCCCGTGAGGGCTTGGTCCTCGAGCCGTGAGCCCGTCCCCCACGGGACGGGCCTGGCGCCGGCGCGCCTGGTACGGCCTGCAGACCCTCTTCGGCGGCGCGCCGCGCGGCTTCTTCATCCCCTACCGCTATGCGGCCGACCTGCCCGGCGCGGGCCAGCGCGGACCCTATCCGGCGCTCGAAACGCTGCTCCGGGAGCGGGAGCCGGCGTTTGGGGAACTGCTCGACGAGGTCGACGGTCTGGCCGACGACCTCGAACGCATCGGCGACGCGCCGCCGCCGGCCCCGCGCTGGTCCCAGGACTGGTTCCCGCCCCTCGATGCTGCGGTCGCCTACACGCTGGTGCGCGGCCGTCGGCCACGCCGCATATTGGAGATCGGTTCGGGGCACTCGACGCGGTTTCTCTGCCGGGCGGTCGCGGACGGCGGTCTTGAGACCGCGATCACCGCGATCGATCCGGCGCCGCGCGCCGACCTGGCCGACCTGCCTCTGACGCTGCGGCGCGAGACCCTGCCGCTGGACGACCTGGCGCCGTTCGAGGATCTGCAGTCCGGCGACTTCCTCTTGATCGATTCCAGCCACATCCTGATGCCCGGCAGCGACGTGGACTTCCTGCTCTGCCGCGTCCTGCCTCTGCTGCCCGCCGGCGCCTGGGTGCAGTTCCACGACATCTTTCTGCCCGAGGACTACCCGGCGTCCTGGGCCTGGCGCGGCTACAACGAGCAGCTCGGTCTCGTACCCCTCTTGCAGGGCGGTGGCTGGCGGGTGCGCTTCGCCAGCCACTACGTCTCGACCGCCATGGAGGCGGCCGTGGCCGCCTCGGTTGTCGGCGGGGTGGCGGCCGTGCCGGGGGCCCGGAACAGCGCCTTTTGGCTGGAGAAATTGGCTTGAATCTTCCGCGGTTCACGCCTTTCTGAGATTCGTCCCGGCCGCGTCTGGCCTAGAATGACGTTCCAGCAAACTGCGTGGTGGCCTCCCCGTGCCCATGAAATGGTTCTCGAGCGAGAATGGCGAGGCTCTGCCCGAGCGCGTCCAGCTGGCGATCCGCGATCAGCAGGACCGCAGCGAGCTGCTGATTACCTGGTTCCAGTTCTCCGTGCTGATCGTGATCGGCACCTTCTACTTCTTCTCGCCCAAGACCTTTTCCGACGACGCGACGTTCGAGCCGGTGCCCTGGGTGCTGGCGATCTACCTCGCGCTCACCCTGGTCAGACTGTTCTGGGCGCGGCGGGGCAGCCTGCCATCCTGGTCGCTGGCCGTCTCCGTGGTCTTCGACATGACGCTCTTGATGGCGCTGATTTGGAGCTTCCACCTGCAGTACGACCAGCCGGCCTCGTTCTATCTGAAGGCGCCCACCATCCTGTGGATCTTCATCTTCATCGCGCTGCGAGCGCTGCGTTTCGAGGCGCGCTACGTCGTGCTCGCCGGCGCCGTCGCGGTCACGCTGTGGGTCGCCATGGTGCTCTACGTGGTCTACGGCGACCCCGAGGACATGATGATCACCCGTGATTACGTCACCTACCTCACCTCCAATTCGGTGCTGATCGGCGCCGAGGTCGAGAAGATCCTGACCATCTCCGTGGTCACCGGAATCATCGCCTTTGCGCTCATGCGCGCACGGGACCTGCTGGTGCGCGCCGTCGCCGAACAGACCGCGGCGCAGGAGCTGTCGCGCTTCTTCGCGCCGGAGATCGCCGCCAAGATCAAGGGCTCCGAGCGTGAGATCCGCGCCGGGACCGGCGAGCTGCGCGAAGCTGCGGTGCTCAACCTCGACATGCGCGGGTTCACCCGCTTCGCCGCCGAGGCGCCGCCGGACGCGGTCATGAGCCTGCTCTCCGAGTACCAGGCGCAGGTGATCCCGGTGATCCAGAAGCACGGCGGATCGATCGACAAGTTCCTCGGCGACGGCATCATGGCGACCTTCGGCGCCGCCGCGCCGACCGACAGCTACGCCGCGGACTCGCTGCGCGCGCTGCAGGAGACCATGGCGGCCGCCGGGCTCTGGGCCGAGGCCTGCGCGGCCGAGGGCCGGCCCTGCCCGCGGGTCAATGGCTCGGTCGCGACCGGCAACGTGCTCTTCGGCGCGGTCGGCGACGAGACCCGGCTCGAGTACACGGTGATCGGCGACGCGGTGAACCTCTCCGCTAAGCTGGAGAAGCAGAACAAGGAGCTGGGCGTCAGCGCGGTATGCGACCGCAGGACCTACGACCTGGCGATCGAGCAGGGCTACCGCGACGGTGCGGGCCTGCGCCAGGTCCCCGGTGCCCAGGTGGCCGGGGTCTCCCAGCCGGTCGACCTCGTCGTGGTAAAGGACTGAGCGAGCTGCGCAGTCATTAAGTACATATTTGTTTACCTTAAGAAAATATTTCGCCGTTTACTTATCTTTGCTATTGTAATTCAGGGCTTGTTCAAGTAATAAATTAATCACCCGTTAATAAAAGCACGCACCAGCTGGGAGCAAGTATGCTGAAGGCGGCCGAGAATTTGATCGCAGGAGAGGACGGGGCGATAGACGTAAACGCCGGGCTCTATTGTGCCATGGCTATGACCCTTCTCTTCTCGGTCGTTCAAATGTTTCTGGGAAACTGACCAGATCCAGGAGGCTTCTCGGTTGTTCTTCGAATCTTGCGACAACCTGGTGCTAATCAGCGCAGGGGCACAGCCAAGATCCGACGGAAGCCGGTTATGCAAATACTCTATGTAGAGGACAACCTTTCAGAGGCGCAGTACGGGGAAGCTATGCTGCGCAGCGAGGGGCATTTCTGCCATACCGCGAATGATGGACGGCAGGCGATAGCGCTGGCGAGGCGCAACGAATACGACCTGATTATCGTGGACATCATGTTGCCGGATATCGACGGCTATCAGGTGATCGAGCAGATCCAAGAGGCGGGCGTCACGGCGCCTTTCCTGATCCAGTCGGGGCTTGTTGACAAGAACTGGACGCTCGACGGCTTGGGGTCTGGCGGCGTGGCGGGCTACTTGGCCAAACCCTTTACCAGGGACGAGCTGAAGAAACGCATCGAGCGCGCTACGTCCGGTTCCGTCGAAACCCCGTTTCGGCAAGATCAGGGGCCTCCCAAGCAGAGCGATCCGTGCCCGGCCGGTGCCGAACGCCGGCAGCACCGGCGCTTCGCCACGCTGAAGTCTGCTGAGATCATCGATGGGGAGGACCGCCACGCCTGCATCGTGTTGAACCTTTCCCATAGCGGTGCCGGCCTGCGCCTGCCTCAGCAGAAGATCCCGAAGCGGTCCGTGTTCAAGCTGCAGCTCCAATCGGGACCGGTCCATGAATGCCGCATCTGCTGGAAGGCGGGAGACAAGGTCGGCGTGAAATTCCTGACCACCGGCTCTTGCGCCGAAAAGCCGAAAGCAGAGTGATGCGGCACCGCCGCGGCTCGGAGGTCGCCGGGCGGTAGCGATCGCCGGCGGCCGGACCCCAGTCTTTACTAGGACCAGACATTCCGATTAACTGACGGCTCGCGCGTTCCGGGGGGTGCGCGTTCAGGCCTCGTTGTCGCCGGATGGGGGGGTGAATGCCGAACAGCTGCCGCTTCGGAGACTATCAGCGCGAGGCGCGCTCGACCCACCAGGTATTAAGCTACAGCCGCATGGCCCCCGCCCTGTCCTTCGATTCCGAGGGCCGGGTCATCCCCAAGGCGATACCCAAGTACGACATCTCGGCGGGCGAAGCCCTGCGCATTGTCCGGCCCTACATTTCCGTGCGCCTCATGGAACAGATCAAGGCCGTCGTTCCCTTGGGCCTCTATCTCGCTCTCTTCCAGATCCTCTTTCTGCAACAGTTGGTCGCCGACAGCTGGATCATCACCGGCGGGCTCTTCGCCGTCATCATTGGCCTGATGCTCTTCATGGAGGGCCTCGCCCTCGGGCTCATGCCCTTCGGCACCCTGATCGGCGACAGGCTGCCCCGCAAGTCCAGCCTGCCGGTCGTCCTGCTCGTTACGCTCTTACTGGGTATCGGCGTCACCTTCGCCGAGCCCGCGATCGGCGCCTTGAAGGCGGCCGGCCAGATCGTATCGGTCGAGCGTGCGCCCTACCTCTATGCGATTTTGAACTTCTGGTCCGGGGCGCTCGTGCTGGTCGTCGGTTTCAGCGTCGGGTTGGCCGCCGTGCTCGGGACTCTGCGCTTTCTCATGGGCTGGAGCCTGAAGCCGCTCATTTATCTGTCCCTGCTGCCCGTCCTGGCGCTGTCCGCCGTCGCCGCCATCGACCCGGAACTGCGTAACATCCTGGGCCTGGCCTGGGACTGCGGCGCCGTGACGACGGGGCCGGTAACGGTCCCGCTGGTCCTGGCGCTGGGCATCGGTATCGCGGCCGCGGGTGGGAAGGGAGATTCGGAGCTCTCCGGCTTCGGGATCGTCACGATGGCATCGCTGTTCCCGATCATCGGCGTGCTGCTGCTCAGTTTCTATATCTCCTCGACGGTCGAAGTCGCCGAGATCCTGGAGATGGCCAAGCAGTCCGCGGCGGTCGGCAGCGAAGCGAGCCCGAGCTGGTACCAACGGACGCCGGGCGAGGAAATCGTCCTGGGCGTGCGCGCGATCCTCCCGCTCGTCGTTTTCCTTTTCCTCGTCCTCAAGTTCCTCCTGAGGGATCGTCTTGAGAACCCGGGCTACATCCTTTACGGCATCGGGCTCACCATCGTGGGCATGTGCATCTTCAACGTCGGACTGACCTACGGCCTTTCGAAGCTCGGCGGCGCCGCGGGAGGCCTGGTGCCCTCGGCCTTCATGGAAGTGAACAGTGTTGAAGGTTCGCCGATCTACGAGTTCATTGTCGGCTTGGTCGTGGTCTTGGCCTTCGCGTGGTTTCTGGGCTTCGGAGCGACGCTGGCGGAGCCGGCGCTGAACGCGCTGGGCGTGACGACGGAGAAGCTGACGAACGGCGTCTTCAAGAAGAAGACTTTGGTCTACGCGGTCTCGGTCGGTGTCGCTTGCGGTATCGCCGCCGGCGTCGCCAGGCTGGTGTTCGAACTTCCTCTGATTTGGCTGGTGGCGCCGCCCTATCTGTTTGCGATGCTGCTCACATTCCTATCCACCGAAGAGTTCGTGAACGTCGCATGGGACAGCGCCGGCGTGACGACCGGTCCGATCACCGTTCCCCTGGTCTTGGCGATGGGTCTGGGATTGGGCGAAGCAACCCAGGCCGTGGAAGGCTTCGGGATCCTCTGTCTCGCGTCCATCGGCCCGATCCTCTCGGTTCTCACTGTCGGCCTCTGGGCGCGCTATCAGGTATGGAGACGCCAGCACGAGGCCGACCGCGTCCCGACCGAGTCCCAGAAGAGCGACGAGGGCCAGGTGCTGACATGAGCGACAACGAAATCACCTACTTGACGGACGTGGCCTTGCTGACGGTCGTGTTCCAGGCGGGCCGGGCCGAAGCGATCCTGAAGGCGGCGCGGGAGATCGGCGCCACGACCGGCGCGATCGGATATCGCGTGAACGGATTCGGCGCGCGCGAACTGCTCGGTGTCCTGGGCGTCGCGGTCGAGGTCGAACGGGAGGTGATCAGCATCCTCGTCGCAACCGACCAGGCCGACGCCGTCATGGACCACCTCTACCGCGGCGGGGGGCTCGACACGCCGGGTGCCGGATACATCTACGTAACGCCGCTCGACAAGGCCGCCGCCTACATCCCGAAGAGCATGCGCGAACGCCTGGACGCGAACTGAGCCCGGAGGGGGTCGGATGGACGGGAACGACAGCGGCGCCGCGACCAGCGGGAAGGATTGCAAGCTGATCATCTGCATCTTGCCGGACGACGGCACGCACCGGACCCTGCTGAAGGATCTGCGCGCGAACCGCAAGGCGGTTCGGGTCTCCAGCCAGTCTTGTTTGGGCATCGATGCTTTCGCCGATGCGAAGGCGAAACCCGGAACGCTGCCGGACGCCTATCTGATCAGGTACGTGCAGATCGTCGTGAACGCCGACGAGGCCGACGTTCTGTTCGAGTATGTTCTCGGCGTAGCCCAGATCAATCGGCCCGGCGGCGGCATGGTCGTGCAGGCGCCGCTGCTGGCCGCGAGCCACTACGCGCTTCCCGAAGGTATCCCCGACGAATAGGGCCTAGAGCAGGTTCGGGTTTGTCGGATCGCCTCCGGCGATTCCGTCAATACATGATCCGCTCTGGCGTCAGAGCCCGATCTCGGCGAGGTATCTGCGCACCCCCGGGTGGATCAATTGTGGTTCGAGGGCCGCGGCCTTGGTGTTCTCGGGCGTCGTCTCGCGGCCCTGGGCGAGTTTCGCCGCCAGGGCGGGGTTGCCGCGGTGCAAGGCCTTGGCCAGGCGATAGGCGACGTCGTTGGGCAGGTCTGGACGGGCCAGGATGAAGCTCCAGGCGGCGACCGAGCGCAGCGGCTCGGTCTGCCCGGGGTAGGACGAGGGCGCCAGAACATAGGGCTTGAGGAACGGGAACTTCGCGTTGACCTTCTCGACCTGGTCCAACGTCAGGCCGACCAGGAGCCCGCCGGCCCGCGTGATCTTGGTGAAGTTGGGCCAGCCGATCCCGCCGCCCCAGAGCGCCGCGACGCTGCCGTCCAAGACCATGGGGGCGCCCCGCCCGGCCTTCTCCAGATAACGGGCGTCGAAGTCCTTGTCCCGGTCCAGGCCGAGGGCCTCTGTCACGTAGCCGCCCAGCGCCGTTAGTCCCGAGGACCGGGTGCCCCAGGCGACCCGTTCTCCGATCAGGTCGGAGAAGGTCTTGGCCGAGCTGTCGCCGCGCACGGCGAATAGGCCGAAGCTGGGGTAGATGGCGCTGATGATCTTGAGATCGAGCTTCTCGCGCCCGACCCCGGCGAGCGCCTCGTAGGCCGGCACGCCGGCGACCAGCGCCGTGTCCAGCGCGCCGCTCCGCAACAGCTCCAGGTTCTCCCTCGAGCCCTTTGTGGCCACGGTTTGCAGCGAGAGGGTCGGATCGGTCTCGTTGACCACGGGCGCCAGCGCGCCGCCGAACAACTCAAAGCCGCCGCCGGGCGTGGCGGTGCCCAGGGTTACCTCGGTCTTCTCGGCCGCGGCGGCGGGCAGCCAGACGGCAAGACAGATCGCGGCGAGCGCGGAAAGCCTGAACAAGGTCAAGGAATGCCTCCCATGTGACGGTGGAACCTGCGCCGGCCCGGGCGCGGCCCGGCCGACCCTATGGCAACTCGATACTCGGCCGAAAATGACAATCGCCGTCATCAAAATCTCACGGAAACGGGACGGCGTCACGCCGTCGCCGCTACTTGTAGGGATCCGCGGCGTCGCGCAGGCCGTCGCCCAGGAAGTTGAAGGCGAGCACGACCACCACCACGGGCACCACCGGCAGCATCAGCCAGGGATAGAGCTCGACGATCGAGATGTTCTGCGCCTCGGACAGCAGCACGCCCCAGGAGGTGATCGGCGGCCGCAGCCCCAGGCCTAGGAACGAGAGCGCGGTCTCGCCCAGGATCATGCCGGGGATCGAGAGCGTCGCCGAGGCTATCAGGTGGCTGGTGAAGCTGGGCAGGAGGTGGCGGCCGATGATCCGCCGCGGCGAGGCGCCCATAAGCTGGGCCGCCAGGGCGAAGTCCTCTTCGCGGAGCGCCAGAAGCTTCGAGCGCACGGCGCGCGCCAGCCCGGGCCAGTCCAGGAGGCCGAGGATGATGGTGATGCCGAAGTAGATCAGCAGCGGGCTCCAAGTTACCGGCAGGATGGCCGAGAGCGCGAGCCAGAGCGGGATCTCGGGAAACGAGCGGATCACCTCGATGCCGCGCTGGATCAGGTTGTCGACCCAGCCACCGTAATAGCCGGCCAGCCCGCCGATGACGATGCCGAGCAGGAAGGAGATCGAGATGCCGACCAGGCCGATGGTCAGCGAGATCCGCGCGCCGTAGATCATGCGGCTTAGGAGGTCGCGGCCCAGGCGGTCGGTGCCGAGCAGGAACATGGTGCCGCCCTCGGCCGGGCAGACCAGGCGGAAGCGCCCCGGGATCAGGCCCCAGAACTTGTAGGGCTCGTGCAGGCAGAAGAAGCGCAGCTTCTGGATCCGATCGGGATTGGGCGTGTACTCGCGCCGCAGGTTCTCCATGTTCAGCCGGTAGTCCAGGCCGTAGACGAAGGGCCCGACGAAGCGGCCCTCGTGGAACAGGTGGATCCCCTGGGGCGGGGCGAAGATGTAGTCGACGTGGCGGCTCTGCAGGCTGTAGGGCGCCAGGATCTCGCTGAACAGGATCGAGACGTAGAGCGCCAGCAGGATGGCGCCCGAGATCAGCGCGAGGCGGTGGCGGCGGAACTTCCACCACACCAGCTTCCACTGGGGCGCCATGTAGTAGCGCTCCATCTCCGGCGACATCTCTGTGACGCTGTGCGGATCGAAGGGCGCCGGGTTGACGTAGTGCTCGATCGGCCTGCGGCCACCGCCCATCTGGGTGTCGCTCATTTGGTCGCGCCCCCTTCGAGCCGGATGCGCGGATCGAGCAGCGCCAGCAGCACGTCCGACAGGAACACGCCGATCACCGTCAGGCCGGCCAGGAACATCAGGAACGAGCCGGCCAGGTACATGTCCTGACTGCGCAGGGAGTCGACCAGCATGGGCCCCGTGGTCGGCAGGTTGAGCACGATCGACACGATCGCTGCGCCGGACACCACCTGGGGCAAGAGGGAGCCGATGTCGGCGATGAAGGGGTTGAGCGCCATCCGGAGCGGATACTTCAGCAGGAGACGGCCCGGCGGCAGCCCCTTGGCCCGCCCGGTGATCACGTACTGCCGCTGCAGCTCGTCCAGAAGGTTGGCGCGCAGCCGGCGGATCATGCCGGCCGTCCCCGAGGTGCCGATCACGACCACCGGCACGATCAGGTGCTGCAGCACCGAGACGAACTTGCCCCAGCTCCAAGGCTGGTCGACGTAGTGGTCGTCCATCAGGCCGCCGATCGAGATGCCGAAGTAGACGTTGGCGAAGTAGAGCAGCACCAGCGCCAGCAGCATGTTGGGCGTGGCCAGGCCGAGGAAGCCGATGAAGCTGAAGGCGTAGTCGCCGAAGCTGTACTGGCGCACCGCCGAATAGATGCCGATCGGGAAGGAGACGACGTAGATGAAGATGATCGTCGTGAAGGACAGCAGGAAGCTGAGCCACAGCCGGTCGCCGATCACCTCGTTGACCGGCCGCTGATGCTCGAAGGAATAGC
This sequence comes from Kiloniellales bacterium, assembly GCA_030064845.1. Lineage (NCBI taxonomy): Bacteria > Pseudomonadati > Pseudomonadota > Alphaproteobacteria > Rhodospirillales > Kiloniellales bacterium. The sequence goes on along the minus strand of JASJEC010000030.1, from coordinate 39,675 downwards.
CCAGGTCGCCCTGGATCAGGCCGAAGACCCAGAAGAAGTACTGCTCGTAGAACGGCCGGTCGAGCCCGTACTCCTGGCGCAGGTGCTCGATCTTCTGCGGATCGACCGCCTCGCCCTGGCTCTGCAGCTCGGTGATGTAGGTCTCCAGGTAGTCGCCCGGCGGCAGCTGGATGATGATGAAGATCAGCGCGCTGATCGCGATCAGCGTCGGCACCATGACCATGATGCGGCGGATGGTGTAGCTCAGCATGGCGCGCGTCCCGCTTCGCCGGAAAGGGCCGGAACGCTTTCCACCGAGACGCCGCATCCGGTCATGATGCGGCCTTCAAGCCGGTGAAGCTCGGGTCGCTGCGCACGTAATGCCGGTCGCCCAGGTCGACCATCGCCAACTGGGTCCTCCCGTCGACGGTGAAGGGCCGCGGCCAGGACGCCGGGTCCGAGGCGCGGCCCTCCATCAGCGTCGAGAGGTCGAGCTTGTGGTCGAGGCTCGGCTCGGGCACGGCCGAAACCAGGGCCTTGGTGTAGGGGTGCACGGGATTGCGGAACAGCGTGTCGCGCGGCGCGACCTCGACCAGGCGGCCCCGGCACATCACCGCGATGCGGTCGGCGATGTAGTCGACCACCGCGAGGTTGTGCGAGATGAACAGGTAGGTCAGGTCCATCTCGCGCTTGAGGTCCTTCAAGAGGTTGAGGATCTGCGCCTGGATCGAGACATCGAGCGCCGAGACCGGCTCGTCGCAGATCAGCACGTCGGGCTTGAGCGCCATGGCGCGGGCGATGCCGATGCGCTGCCGCTGGCCGCCGGAGAAGCTGTGCGGGTAGCGCCGGAGGTGGCGGATGTCGAGGCCGACCACGCGCATCAGCTCCTTGACCAGCTCCGCCCGGGTCTCGGCGTCGCCGACCTCGTGGATGGCGAGCGGCTCGCTGATGATGTCGAACACGGTCATGCGCGGGTTCAACGAGCTGAAGGGGTCCTGGAAGATGAACTGGATCCGCTTGCGGAATTCGACGAGCTCCTGGCCGCCGAGCGCGAGGATGTCGCGCAGCGTGCCGTGATCGTTGAACGCGATCTCGCCGGAATCCGGGGTCAGCGCGCGCATGATCATCTTCGAGACCGTGGTCTTGCCGCAGCCGCTCTCGCCGACCAGGCCGAGGCACTCGCCGTGCTCGACCGTGAAGCTGACGTCGTCGACAGCCAGCACCCGCTCGGTCTCCTTGGTGGCGAACAGACCGGACTTCTTGATCGTGAAGCCCTTGGTCAGGCCGTCCACCCGAAGCAGGGGGCCGACCGCCTCGGCCTCGGGCGTCCAGGCTTTCTTGCTGGCAAGCAGAGGCCCGCCCGCCTCGTGGGTGATCTCGCGGATCGGCTGCAGCCGCTCACCGGGCTTCATGTCGAAGCGCGGCACCGCGCGCAGCAGCGCTTTCAGGTAGGGGTGGCGCGGGTCACGGAAGATGTCCTCCAGGCTGCCCCGCTCCATGACCTCGCCGTGGTACATCACGACCACCTCCTCGGCCGCGTTGGCGACCACGCCGAGGTCGTGGGTGATGATCAGGACCGCCATGCCGAGCTCGGCCTGCAGGTCCTTCACAAGCTTGAGGATCAGCGCCTGGATCGTGACGTCGAGCGCCGTGGTCGGCTCGTCGGCGATCAAGAGGGCCGGACGGCATATCAGCGCCATGGCGATCATCGCGCGCTGCCGCAGGCCGCCGGAGAGCTCGAAGGGAAAGGTGCGCAAGGCGCGCTCTGGGTCGGGGAAGCCGACCATGCGCAGCATGTCGCGGGTCAGCTCCTGGCCTTCCTTCTCGCCGACCGTGCGATGCAGATGCAGGGCCTCCGCGATCTGGTTGCCGATCGTATGGACCGGCGAGAGCGAGGTCATCGGCTCCTGGAAGATGATCGAGATCCGCCCGCCCCGGATCGAACGCATCTCCCGGCTGTCCTGATCGAGCTTGGCGATGTCGATCGGCCCGTTGCCGCGGTCGGGATCCGAGAACAGGATCGACCCGCCGTCGATCTTGGCCGTCCTGGGCAGGATCCCCATGATGCTCTGGCTGACGACCGACTTGCCCGAGCCGGACTCGCCGACCAGGGCGACCGTCGATCCCGGGGCGACCCGGAACGAGACGTCGCGAACCGCCTCGAGCCGGCCGCCGGGCAGCTTGAAGCTGATCTTCAGGTCCTTGACCTGCAGCAGATCCTGCATCGCGCCGACTCCCCTGCCCCCGCTTCTTATGCGTTTTCTTCCGGTGGCGGCGTGTCGGAGTCGGCGTCCACGCCAAGCGCCAGCAGGTTGCCCGCCGAGGTCGGATCGACCGGCGCGCCGTTGGCGCGCAGCGCCTTCGCGGCCCGCCAGACGATGTAGTTGAAGCCCTCCATCGTGGATTCGTAGGTGAAGGACACGGTGTCGCCCCTGAGCGTCAACTGCATGAACCCTCCGAGCCCCCTATCCTGCCGCCTGGTCCCGTAATACCGCAACTTCATGGTGCGCAGGTCTTGCCATGGCAGCACCCGCGTCGCGAACCCGGCATCGCAGAGGCCGTCGTCGCTGACCGCCACGCGCGTCACGTGACGCTGGATGGTGCGGTAGCCGAAGAAAGAACAGAGACCCGCCACACTTCCGAAGATCAGGATGATGGCAGGACTGGGCTGCACAGACAACAGCACCCCGAAGCCGACCAGCGCGCCGGTCAGGGACCGCAGGTAGTCGCCCGCCAGGGCGCGGAAGGGGTAACGGTATTCCTTCAAGCATGGCCTCCGTCCGGCGCGGATTGCACGCCCGGGAAGACCTCAGCGGCGTCCAGCAGGCGGCAGGACGGATGGCCGGCGAGCCAGGGAACCAGCCGCCCCAGGAAGCGCCAGGCATCGGCGTCGTGCGCCAGGTGATGGGTCAGCAGGCCGGTCGGCTCGTCCGGATCGACCGCGGGTCCGCCAGTCCGGCGCATCCGCAGATGGTCGCGGATCTGATTCAACACCGGCACCTCTCCCAGAAAGCCCCTAGCCTCGCCCCAGCGCATGATATCGACATGGGTGTTGGTCTGCCACAAGCCCTCGACCGGGCGCGCTTCCGCGCGCGGGCCGTGGGCCGACAGCCCGTGCAGGCCGATCGCGGGCAGCGCCGGCACGAGTTCGGCAGCCAGGCGGTTCCACGGCGGCACCAGAACCGGCAGGGCGTGCGCCTGGAAGTGCCTCAGCATGAGGGCCTGGCCCCGGGCGAGCTCCTCGAGCAGGGCGTTCATGGCGCGGCCCCGGCCGAGCTCGACCTTCTTCTCGCCGGCGGCGGCGTGGTCCAGGTGGGCAAAGCCGTGCTGCAGAATGCCGAGCGTCGCCGGGGCGCGCTGCAGGCGCCGCGGCAGGCTCTGGCCGCAGCGCGCCGGAATGACGGCGAGGCAGAGCGGCGCCCCGTGGTCTTCCGAAAGTTCGAGCAGCCGGTCGAGCGCCCGGCTCGGCTCGACGGCGTCGTCGTCGCGCCACCAGAGAGTGGCCGCGCGGCCGCTCCCGGCCCAGGCGTCCAGCTCGACTTGCAGCGAGGTCCAGGCGTCGGTCACGGCGCACCCGCCAGCAGGCCGGCGACGATCGCGGCGCTCTTCGCCGCGCCGTCCAGGTCGATCGCCCCGGCGGCCCCGCGGCGTTCCGCGGCCCGGTCGACCGCCGCCGCCAGGGCGTCTCCGGCCGCGTCCTCGCCTTCCGGCACCAGGGTGATCAGGCCCTCGGCCGCCAGGCGCTCGGCCCTCAAGGTCTGCTCGCGCTCGCCCTCGGTCGCGAAGGGGACGATCACCGCCGGCCGCCGCGCCGCCAGGACGTCCATCACGGTGTTGTAGCCGCCCTGACTGATCGAGAGGGCGCAGCGGTCGAGCAGCTCGGGAAAATCGGGCCGGTTGCGCTCGACCGTCACCCCGGGCGGGGCCTGGCGGACGAAGCCGCTGAAGACCGGCTCGGGTAGGCCGTGCCCGGCCAGGATCCGCCAGGGCCGGTCGCGGTAGCGGGTCTTGGGCCGCGCCGCCAGCGCGCTCTCGATCAGCGGCGCGGCGACCGCGCCGCCGCCGGTCGACACCAGCACCTCGCCCTCCTCGGCCGCCGGCGGCGCCGCCGGGACCTCCGGCGCGACGTAGCCGGTGTAGCAGAGCAGGTCGGCGATCTCGCGGGCGGCCGGAAAGCTCGTCTCGAGGGGCAGGAAGCGCGGGTCGCCGTGAACCAGGACCCGGTCCAGGTAGGCCCGCGCCTTCTCCAGGATCCAGGCGCGCTTCTTCGGGTCCTGCACCGGGTTCAGCACGTCGCGCAGCGAGCAGAGCACGAGCGGCCGCGGCCGGCATGCGCGCGCCGCGTCGAGCAGGGGCAGCAGCTCGAAGCGGAGCTGGCGCCGGCCGAAGGGAAACAGCTCGATCAGCAGCGCGCGGGGCCTGGTTCGGGCGAAGAGGGCGAGCAGGCGGTCGCGGCGCACCGCCTTCCAGGCCTCGTCGACCGGCCGTCCCGTCTGGTCAACCAGGCCGGAGAAATCCTTGTCCGCGGTCCGCAGGGCGGGAAGCTGGGCGAGCTGCGCGCCGCCCAGATCGAGATCGGGCACCGCCATGCCGCCGGAGGCCAGGACCGTCGCGAGACCCGCCCGGTCCAGGGCCTTGGCGAGCAGCGCCGCCCGCTTCAGGTGGCCGATGCCCAGCAGGTGCTGGACATGGAACAGAACGTCGACCGGCGCCGTCACGGCGTCAGCGGGAGGTTGAGGCGTTTCGCCCGGGGTTCCCCCTGGGCCGTCACCCGGAAGACGTGGGCCGCAGGCCAGCGCAGCTTGTCCGGTGGCGCCCCGGTCATGTCCCAGCCGGCCGCCAGGGCGTAGATCGCCCGGATCACGCCCTTGTGGCAGACCGCCACGGTGGGGGCCGCGCCGGCGCCCAGGCGGCACAGCCAGGGCCGCAGGCGCGCCTGCAGGTCGCGCGGGCTCTCCCCGCCCGGCGGGCGGAAATCCAGGCCGCGGGCCTCGAGCGACTTCATTTCGGCTCCGTAACGCACCCGCAGTTCATCCAGCCTCTCGCCTTCCCAGGCGCCCCAGTCGGCCTCGATCAGGGACCCCTCCGGCGCCGCCTCCGGATGGCCCAGCAGGGCCGCCGTCTGCCGCGCGCGCGCCAGCGGGCTGGTGACCCAGCGATGCCGGCCGAGCCCCGCCGGCAGGCGCCATTGCCGGACCGCCGCGGAGCCCGCGGCGCTCAGCGGACGGTCGCTGCGGCCCTGGATGCGGCCGGCCTCGTTCCAGTCGGTTGGGCCGTGGCGCAGCAGCACGAGCGCGGTCATGGCCGGCCCACCGCTTCGGACAGGATGGCGCCGAGCCGGCGCGCGGCGGCGTCGAGGCCATGCTCCGCCGCGACGTGCCGCCGCGCCGCCCGGCCCATCGCGGCCCGCGCCGCCTCGTCGCTGAGCAGCTCGGTCAGCGCGGCGGCGAAGGCGGCGGTATCGCCGGGCGCGCTCAAGAGGCCCGTGACCCCGTTGTCGACGATGTCCGGCACGCCGCCGGTGCGTCCCGCGACCACCGGCAGGCCGCTCGCCTGGGCCTCCAGAAGGGCCATGCCGTAGGCCTCGTTCACCGCGGGCCAGACGAAGAGGTCGCCGGCCGAGAGGAGATCAGGGGTCTCCGCTTGGCTTGTTTCGCCAGCGAAATGAACCCGTCCCGGCGGGAAACCGGCAAAGGCCGCCTCGACGGCCGGTCGCGCGGGCCCGTCGCCGGCGGCGATCAGGACCCAGTCTTCCCGGTCGATCCGGCCGAGCGCGTCGGCCAGCATCCGGTAGGACGCGAGCTTGTCGCCCGGGCGCATCATCGCTAGGGCGACCAGCCAGGTCTTGGCGGGGTCGAGGCCGAGCCGACCCGCCAGCGTGGCGCGGTGCTGGGGCCGCCGCGCGGCCGCTCGGCCGTAGGGCGCCGGATCAAGGAAGGGCTTCAGGGGCTCGACCCGGCTCCGGTCCGGCAGGGCCAGGGCGTCTTGGGAGTTCAGCGCGATCACCCGCTCGGCCTGATCGAGCGCAGCCAGGGTGGCGCGGTGCCCGGCGTCCCAGGGGCCGCCCGCCCGCTTGTTGGCGACCGACGCCTCGGCCACGATATAGGGGATGCCGAGCGCCCGGCTGACGCCGGGGCCGAGCCAGTCGGGCGCCTTGTAGTAGAGGTGATAGGTAAACCAGAGGTCGGGCCGCTCCGGCGCCGGCCGGCGCCGGTAACGGGCGACCAGCCGCCGGCCGAGTGCGGCGCCGAGAGTCTCGAGCCGCGCCTGGCGCGCCGGGTCGCCCAGGGGATCGCGGCTCCGCAGGTGGCAGGCCAGCTCCACCTCGCAGCCGGCGCGGCCGAGCGCCTCGGTCAGCAGTGCCGCCATGCGGCGGTCGCCCGACGGCACCGGATGGTCCGGCGGCTTCAGCGGCGCATAGAAGGCGACGCGCATCGCTAGCCGGCGCGGCGCAGCGCGGCCGGCTCCGGGTCGAGGCGCGTCATGATGAGGTCGAGGCCCTGCTCCATGCCGAAGGCCTGGCCCAGCCGCTCGGCGCCGGCGTTGCCGAGGCGCTCCCGGCCCGCCGGGTCGGTGATCAGCGACTCGAGCGCCCGCGCCAGAACCGCCGGGTCCTCGGGGTCGACCAGCACGCCGGTCTCGCCGTCGAGGATCAGCTCCGGGATCGCCGAAACGCGGGTCGAGAGGCAGGCCAGCCCCTGGCTCTGCGCCTCCATCAGCACGTTGGGCAGGCCGTCCCGGTCGCCGTCGTCGGCGATCCGGCTGGCCAGCACGAAGAGGTCGGCGCCGCGATAGGCCTCGAAGACCGCGTCCTGGGCCTGGCTGCCGAGCCACTCGATGCGCCCGGCCAGGCCGAGCTTTCCGGCCTGCTTTCGGAGGCCGTCGGCCAGGGGCCCGCCGCCGATGTGGTTGAAGCGCCAGTTGAGCGGCTCGGGCAGGGCGGCGAGCGCTTCCAGCAGGTCGCCGTAGCCCTTCTTGGCGACCGCCCGCCCGACCGACAGGATGCGGACCGGATCGCCGGGGTCGCGGCCATCGCGCGCCGGCCGCCGCGCGGGCCGAGGCGGCAGGCCGGTCGTATCCAGGCCGTGGTAGGCCAGCGCGACCTTGGCCGGATCGGCGGCGAGCGCGGCCAGGTGATCCCGGCCCGAGGCGGTGCAGGTCACCAGCCAGTCGAGGTCGGCGAGCTTCTCGCGCTTCTCCCATTCGGGCGTGGTCCAGATGTCCTTGGCGTGGGCCGAGCAGGACCAGGGCAGGCCGGTCATGGCGGCGGCGTAGCGCGCCACCGAGGCGGGCGTGTGCAGGAAGTGGGCGTGCAGGCGGCGCGGCGCCGGCGCCAGCTCGGCGGCCAGCACGCAGGCCTGTCCGAAGCGGCGCACCCGGTTGCGGGTCGGGTCGCGGGCGAGGTCGCGCAGCCAGAGGGCGCGGGCGGCGCCGTAGCCCGGCAGACGGCGAGCCCGCGCCCAGGCGGCGAGCACGCGGCGCGGCTCCTGGTGCAGGTACTCCGGCAGGTAGTGCACCGGCGCGCGGATCCGGTCGTGGACCGGGTGCCGGGCGCGGTCGGTCGGATGGCGCAGGGAGTAGATCACGAGGGGCACGCCGCGCTGCTCCAGGGCCAGGATCTCCCGCGCGATAAAGGTTTCGCTGAGGCGCGGATAGCCCTTCAGCACCAAGGCGACCGGCGCCGCCGCTTCGGCCGTGTTGATCCGAGTTGCGCTCATGGCGGGACGTTAGGGACCGGGGTCCCGTCGCGTCAAGCTAGAGGCGGAGGAGCGAAGGCGCCGATTCCAGGCCGCTCGCCCCGACGACTTCCGGCCTGCGCGGCCTGCGCCTGGCGAGCCACTGGCGCGCCAGCTTGATCACGTTCTCGCGGCCGTCGAGCAGCCCCGGCACCACGGTGTCGGCCGGCAGCGGCTGCTGGGGCAGGGTCCGCAGCGCCGTTGCCATCACTCTGGCGTCGCGCCGATCGGTCTCGCTGAGCACGCGCACCAGGCCGAGCTGCGCCGCGCGCGTGGCGCGGATGTACTGCTCCATCCTGGGCTCGCGGCGGGGCACCACCAGCGCCCGCTTGTTGAACGAAAGGACCTCGCAGAAGGTGTTGTAGCCACCCATGCAGACCACGCCGACCGCGCGCTCCATCAGGCTCTCGAGGCGCGCCTCGAAGGTGATGGCCTCGACCTTGTCCAGGCGGTGGACGCGCGCCAGGAAGTCGCCCTGCAGTTCCGACGACATGAAGGGGCCGAGCACGAGCAGGGCGGGATAGGGGATGTCCGGGTCCTCCTCGTAGGCGCGCAGTACCCAGTCGACGATTTCCTCGCCGTCGCCGCCGCCGCCGACCGTGATCAGCAGGTAGGGTTCGGAAACCTTCTCGAGCAGGACCTGGGGCGTCGCCTCGGGCACGTTGCGCGGCAGATAACCGGTGTAGGTCACCTTGTGGGCGACCGACGGCGGCAGGTCGATGCCCTCCAGCGGATTGTAGATCTGCGGCAGGCCGTAGACCCAGATGTCGTCGTAGTACTTGCTGAGCGCCGGAATGGATTCCTTGCGCTCCCATTCCGGGATCAGCAGGGCCGGCTCGTCCATCACGTCGCGCAGGCCGAGGATGCAGGGCGTGCCACGGCCCCTCAGCAGCGCCAGCGCGCCCTCCACCTCGCCGCGCAGGCCAAGCGGCTCCTTGTCGACGATGAAGAGGTCCGGGTCGTATATCTTGGCCGTGTGCTCGATGATCGAAGCGCGCAGCGCCATGGTCTGCTCGATGTCGATCAGCAGCTTGAGCGAGGTGTAGTCGCCGTTGCGCAGCTTGATGACGCCGGGAATCCGCACGAAGTCGACCCGGGCGCGGAAGTCGAAGCTGCCGATGATCGGCGATCCGGAAAGGATCAGAACCGAGAGGTTCTTTTCGGCCTCGACCAACGCGTGGGCGATCTCGCGGCAGCGCCGTAGATGGCCCAAGCCGAAGCTGTCGTGACTGTAGATGAGAACGCGTTTGCTCTTCCCGCGCCCGGCCATGCCCCCTCCTTTTCGGCTCCCCCCGACAGGCGACGGCAGACCATGCCACAGCCGGGGCAATTCCGAAAGGTGTCCGGAAATCCGGGGCTTCACACGCCGCCCCGCTGTGAAGGGCTCTGTACCTTCGCAGCGGTTTGGTTAATCTAACGGGCGGCGCTGCCCCTTCGCGCTGGAAAGTCCCGTGGGGTCCGATGGAGCCGAGACTCTTCAAGTATATCTGGCGGTACAGCAGCAAGGAGCAGCTGTTCATTCTGCTGCTGGTCGCCCTTTCGATGCCCTTCTACTTCGTCTCGCTGGACCTGCCGAAATCAATCGTCAACCAGGGCATCCAGGGCGAAGGCTTCGAGGGGCCCGGCTCGACCCGGCCGTTCCTGGGGATCGAGGTGCCCTTCACCGATCCGGTGGTACGCCTGTTCGACGGCTTCAAGCTGGAGCAGGCCGACTTCCTGATGGCGCTCAGTTTCGCCTTTCTCTTCTTCGTGTTCATCAACGGCGCCTTCAAGTTCGTGATCAACACGCTGAAGGGCCGCATGGGCGAGCGCATGCTGCGCCGCCTCCGCTTCGAGCTCGGCGACCGGGTGCTGCGCTTCCCGGTGTTCCACACCCGCCGCGTCAAGCAGGCGGAGGTGGCGACCATGATCAAGGACGAGGTCGAGCCGCTCGGCGGCTTCATCGGCGACGCCTTCGTCACCCCGGCCTTCCTCGGCGGGCAGGCGATCACCGCCATGACCTTCATCATGCTGCAGAGCATCTGGCTCGGCCTGGTCGCCGCCACGATCGTCGCCATCCAGGCCTTTCTGATCCCCAAGCTCCGCCGGCGCATTCTCCTGCTCGGGCGCGAACGGCAGCTGACCGCGCGCCAGCTGGCCGGGCGGATCGGCGAACTGGTCGACGGCGCGACCGAGATCCACGCCCACGACACCTCGAACTACGAGCGCTCGGACCTCTCGTCGCGGCTCGGCAGGATCTTCAAGATCCGGGTCGAGATCTTCCAGCGCAAGTTCTTCGTCAAGTTCCTCAACAACTTCCTGGCCCAGCTCACGCCCTTCGTCTTCTACTCCGCGGGCGGCCTGCTGGCGCTCAGCGGCCGGCTCGACATCGGCGCCTTGGTCGCGGTGATCGCCGCCTACAAGGACCTGCCCGGACCGATCAAGGAGCTGATCGACTGGGACCAGCAACGCCTCGATGTGCAGATCAAGTACGAGCAGGTCATCGAGCAGTTCCAGCCGCCGGACCTGATCGACCCGACGTGCCAGAGCCTCGAGGCGGACTGCGGCCCGCCCCTGGAGGGCGAGCTGGCCTGCTTCGGCGTTTCGCTGGTCGACGACGCCAACACGCGCCTGGTCGACAGCGTCAGTTTTCAGATGGACCTGACCCAGCATCTGGCCGTGGTCGGCAGCAGCAGCAGCGGCAAGGAACACCTCGGCCTGCTGCTGGCCAACCTGATCAAGCCGAGCACCGGATCGATCTCGGTCGACGGCCGGTCGCTCGACAGCCTGCCCCAGGCCGTGACCGGGCGGCGCATCTCCTACGTCGGGCAGGACGCGTACCTCTTTCCCCAATCGGTGCTCGAGAACCTGGTCTACGGCCTGAAGCACCGGCCCGCCGGCCTTGAAGAGGCGCAGGCGTCGCCGTCGCGCGACGACCTCGAGAGCCTGCGCGCCGGCAACGTCGCGCTCGACCCCGAGGCCGACTGGATCGACTACGACTCGGCCGGCGCCAAGGACTTCGACTCCCTCCAGGCGCGCGTCGTCGAGGCGCTGTCAATCGTCGAGCTCGAGGAGGACGTCTATCGCTTCGGCCTGACCGGCACGGTCGATCCCGACGCCCGTCCGGCGGTGGCGGCCGGCATTCTGCGCGCGCGCGAGGCCCTGCTGGAGCGCCTCGCGGCCGAGGACGCGAGCGATCTCGTGGTCCGCTTCGATCCCGAGAAGTACAACGCCAACGCCACCCTGGCGGAGAACCTGCTGTTCGGCACCCCGACCAAGGACAGCTTCAAGGAGGACGTGCTCGCCGAGAACCCCGTGGTGCTGGCGGTGCTGGAGGAAAAGGGCTTGCTCGGCGACCTCACCGCCATGGGCGAGACCATCGCCCGGACCATGGTCGAGCTCTTCGCCGACCTGCCGCCCGGACACCCCTTCTTCGAGCAGTTCGGCTTCATGGACGAGGACGAGCTGCCCGAGTACCGCACCCTGGTGGCGCGGATCGAGAAGGCCGGGCGGGACGCGGCCCCGGCGAGCGACCAGCTGCGCCTGCGCAGCCTCCCGATGCGCTACATCGAGGCGCGCCACCGGCTCGAGCTTATCACCGACGAGCGCGCCACCATGATCATCGAGGCGCGCAAGCGCATCGCCGAGGTTCTGGAGCAGCGCGATCCCGACGCGGTCCAGGTTTACCAGCCCGACGCCTATATCAAGGCGGCGTCGATCCAGGACAACATCCTGTTCGGCCGGGTGGTCTACGGCCGGCCCCAGGCCGGCGAGATCATCGGCCGCGTCGTGCGCGAAGTGCTCGACAGCCTGGATCTGCGCCAGACCGTCCTGGTCGTGGGCCTGGACTACCAGGTCGGCCTCGGCGGCAAGCGCCTGACCCACGTGCAGCGCCAGAAGCTCGCGGTCTGCCGTGCGCTGCTCAAGCAGCCGGACCTCCTGATCATGAACGAGGCGGGCGCGGTGATGGACGCCGCGACCCAGACCCGCGTGCTCGGCCGGGTGCTCGCGACCCGCGCCGGCAAGGGGACGATCTGCACCTTGCAGAGGGCGGCCGCCGCCGGCAGCTTCGACCGCGTCCTGGTCATGCGCGCCGGCAAGCTGGTCGCCGATGGTACCTTCGAGGAACTGAACGAATCGGGTTCGGAACTGAAAGAGCTCGTCGCGGCGGGGTGAAACCGCCGTCAAAAGAGGAGTTAAGCCATGGGTTTGGACGACGAGGTCAACGTGCTTCGCCAGATTCCCCTGTTCTCGAACATCGACACGGCGAAGCTCAAGCTCATGTGCTTCGCCAGCGAGCGTCTGGTCTTCAAGTCCGGAGAGGTCCTGTTCCGTCAGGGCGAGGCGGGAGATTCGGCCTATATTCTGATTGCCGGCGAGGCGGACGTGATCAGCGAAACCGCGAGCGGGCCCTTGACCGTCGCGACCCTGGAAGGCAACGACATCATCGGCGAGATCGCGATCCTCTGCGACGTGCCCCGGACCGCAACCATCAAGGCGGCGACCGAACTGACCGCGCTGAAGGTGACCAAGGAGCTGTTCTTCCGCATGATCCTGGATTTCCCCGAAATGGCTAACGAGATCATGCGCGTTTTGGCCCAGCGGCTGGAGGCCACGACCGCCCAATTGACCGAAGCCCGCGCAGCGCTGACCGCCGCACAGAAGGACTTGGCCAAAGCCCGAGCGGCGGCAAAGTGACCCGCGCCGGCACGACCCCGTGAGCCGGCTCGACAGCTTCATCCGCCGGCTCCAGGCGCAGCGCGCCTGCCTCGATATGACAGCGGCGGCGACCGCGGCGCTGGACGGGCCGATCCTCGAGATCGGCCTGGGCAACGGCCGCACCTACGACCATCTGCGCGAGATCTGCCCGAACCGGGAGATCTTCGTCTTCGAGCGCGAGGTGCGCGCCCACCCGGACTGCGTCCCCGACCCGGAACGTCTGATCCTGGGCGATCTGCGCGACACGCTGCCGGCCGCGCGGGCCCGCTTCCCGGGCTCGGCCGCACTGATCCATATCGACATCGGTTCCGGCGACGAAGCGGCCAGCCGCGCGATCGCGGCGGTCATCGCGTCTTACCTGCCAGGCCTGCTCCGCGCGGGCGGTCTGGTGGTCTCGGACCAGGACGTCGCCTTTCCCGGCGGCACGGCGCTCGACCCGCCCGACGGCGTCCAGCCGGGCCGCTATCACCTCTACCGCAAGGACGATTGAAAACGCTCTGGCGACCGCCAGATTGGACCGGTTAGATCGCTGACGCCTCGACGGGCGACACAGTGCCTGTGGCTGAAGGCTGACTCCTTTTCACCACAGAGACACAGAGAGCACAGAGGAAAAACCAACGAACTTTTTTGGCGCGCTTTGCGCGCAACCAACTTCATTTGGTTCTCTGTGCTCTCTGTGTCTCTGCGGTGAACCCATTTGGTTCTTGTTTGGACCATCTGGCGCCGTTGCACCCTACCCGATCTCGATCATGACCGGCACGTGGTCCGAGGGTTTCTCCCAGGTGCGCGTCTCTTTGACCACCTGGAAGCCGCCGATCGACGCCATGAGCGGGCGGCCGACCCAGACGTGGTCCAGGCGCCAGCCGTAGTTCTTCGCGTAGGACTGGGGAAAGCGGTAGCCCCACCAGGTGTAGAGCGGCTCGGAGGGCGGGACGAAGTGCCGGGCGGCGTCGACCAGACCCGACTCCGCGAGCAGGTGGGCCATGCGTTCCGATTCGCCCGGCGTGTGGCCGACGCTGCGCACAAGCCGCTTGTGGTTCCAGACATCGGTCTCGAGCGGCGCCACGTTGAGGTCGCCCATGAGGACCAGCTTGCGCTCTCCCGCTGCCTGGTCCTTGCCCCAGGCGGCCATCTCTTCGAGGAAGCGCAGCTTGTGGGCGAACTTCTCGTTCTTGACCGGATCCGGATCCGGGCCGCCGGAGGGCACATAGAAGTTGTGCACCTCGAGTCCGCCCGGGAAGCGCGCGGTGACGTGCCGCCGGTCGTCCTTTCCGCACCAGACGATCTTCTCGCTGCTCTCGAAGGGCACGCGGGCGAGAATGGCGACGCCGTTGTAGGCTTTCTGGCCGTGGATCGCCTGGTGGCGGTAGCCCATGTCGGAGAGACGCCCGGCCGGAAAGTCGGCGTCGGTGATCTTGGTCTCCTGGAGGCACAGAATGTCGGGGGCGTGGCCGTCGGTGAAGCGGGCCAGGTGATCGAGCCGCTGGCGGATCGAATTGACGTTCCAGGTTGCGAGCCGCAGCGTCATCGCTTCTCCTCGGGCCGGCCGGTGACAGGGATGCCGGGAGCCTAATGGAGTTTCCGGTTGGATGGAATTCTTCGCGGCGTTCCGCGCTCCGGACCCCGGAAAGGCGGAACGCCCGGTCGGGGGGAGATCCGGGCGTTCCTTCTTTCTCCGCGGAGAGGTGGAGCTACGGCAGGGGACCGTATTCTCCACTTCGGCCGGCCCTCTAATCGGGCCGGCTCTTAACCATATAGGTGGGACTCCCGGGGGAGCGTTGCAACAGGCGATTCCATTAAAGATTTGCAATCTTCCTGGAGCGCCGGCGCAAGTGGCGCCTCGCGGTTTCCGCCCCTGCTAGAGCAAATCCGGGTTTGACTGAATCGCCGGAGGCGATCCATCAAAGCCGGTGAATCTGCTCTAAACATGATCCGCTCTAGGCCGTCTCCAGGTCGATCTTCGACGGCCGGGCCGCACGCCTTTGCGCCCGCCGCCGGCAGGCCTCGCCGAAGCTCTCAAAGAGCTTGGTCGAAAAGGGATTCTCCAGCACCTTGTATTCGGGGTGCCACTGCACTGCGAGGGCGAAGTCCTTGGCACCCGGCACGCTGACCGCTTCGATGGTCCCGTCGGGCGCGACCGCCTCGACCGCCAGCGCCTCTGCCACCCGGTCGACCGCCTGGTTGTGCAGCGAGTTCACCATGACTGTCTCTGCCCTGGCGAGGTCGTGGAACTGGGTGCCGCGGCTCAGCGCGATCTCGTGCTTCGGCCCGTACTGCACGTCCAGGTCGTCGTGCTTTGGCCGGCGATGGTCCATGCGCCCCTCGACCTCGTGGACGCGGGGATGCAGCGTGCCGCCGAGGGCGACGTTCAGTTCCTGCATCCCGCGGCAGATGGCGAACATGGGCAGGCCCTGGTCGAGGACGGCGCGGATCAGCGGCAAGGTGGTCGCGTCCCGTTCCTCGTCGTAGGGCTCGGCCTCGGCGCTCGGTGGCTGCCCGTAGTAGGTCGGATGCACGTTGGACGGGCTGCCGGTCAGCAGCACGCCGTCGAGCCGCGCCAGGAGGTCGGGCAGGTCGTAGAAATCGCCGAACGCCGGGATGACCACGGGCAGGCCGCCGGTCGCCAGGGTGATGGCGCGCAGGTATTTGTCGCCGACCGCGTGGAACGGCATCGCCGTGATCTCGCGGATATCGGCAGGCACGCCGATCAGGGGCAGGGTCGTGCTGTCGCTCATAGGTTTAAGTTAGGGTGGATTCGCGCCCTGGCAACCCGGAGCCGCTTGTCTCGCCGGGCACTGGCGGCCATATGGCCGGGTATGGAAGAGCTGCTTACGTGGAAGGGCGTCGTCATCCTCGCCTGGCTGGCCCTGCTGTTCGCCGGCGAACGCCTTGCGCCCGCCGCCCAGCTCCCGCCCAGCCTTCGTTCCGGTGACGAAACGAAGCCGGCATGGCGGCGGCTCGGCCGGAACCTGGGGCTCTGGCTGCTGAACGTGGGCCTCTCGCCGCTGGTCGTTCTGCCGGTGTCGTACTGGGCCAGCACCCAGGCGCTCGGCTGGCGCCCCGAATGGTGGAGCGGCGCCGGCGGCCTCCTGCTCGATCTGCTGCTGCTCGATTTCCTGATCTACTGGTGGCACCGAGCGAACCACGTGGTGCCCTTCCTCTGGCGCTTTCATCAGGTGCACCACCTGGACCGCTTCCTCGACACCACCTCGGCGCTGCGCTTTCACTTCGGCGAGTTGCTGCTCTCGGCGGCCGCGCGGGCCGTGATCATCGTCCTGCTCGGCATTCCCTTCGAGTCGATCCTGGTGTTCGAGGCCCTGGTGCTCGTGGCGACCATCTTTCACCACTCGAACCTGCGCCTGCCGGCCCGGCTCGAAAAAGCGCTATCCCGGGTCTTCGTGACGCCCTCGATCCACTGGGTCCACCACCACGCGGTCAGGCGGGACACGGATTCGAACTACGCCACGGTGTTGAGCCTCTGGGACCCGCTCTTCGGGTCGCGCAGCGGCACGCGGCGCTCGGCCGATCTAGAGATCGGCGTCGAAGGCCGCGGCGAGCTCAGCCTGCCTCGGCTCCTCTGGGCGCCGTTCCGATCCCGTGCCGGCTAGTCACGAGAGTGCCGGGCGGGGCCGAAGCCTCGAGCGAAACCCGCTTCACTGATCTAGGTCATCGCGGCGGCTAGGCATCGTGTGCAGGGTAGCCGCACCCCGGGCCGCCTTGACGAGCGATCACCTGCCGATCGCAGGCCCTGGTCTGGCGTTACCGGTTCGGCGCCGACTTCCACGGAAGAATCGCTTCTAACGTCCGAACCTTTCGCAGCAGAGGAGATCCCATGACTGAGGTTATGGAGGGAACGAAGTACTGGAAGGCTGGAGACCACAGGCACGTCTGGATCGTCGATGCGGTGGAGCCGAAGACGTCCGACCGGCCGGCGTTCGCGATCCTGGTGAGCGAAGACGGCCTGAGCAGCGAGGACGTCGATCTCTCGCACCTTCTGAACCCGGATCTCTACACGCCGGTCGAAAAGTGATCCTGGCCGTCGCGGCGGCAAACGAGCGCGATTCAGGCGACTTGGTGAGAGTCCGAAGGAGCGCTTTCCGTGACCACACGTTCGATGGGCAGCGCGATCCTGACCGTCGTTCCGGTACCGACGCCGCTCGCAATGGTCATGTCACCGTCGTGCAGCCGTATCAGGCCCATGGCAATTGACAGGCCGAGCCCCGCGCCTTGATGCGTGCGGGAGTAGTGCGACTCCTCTTGTTCAAACGGCAACAGGAGGGAATTGATCCGATCTTCCGGAATGCCCTCGCCGGTGTCGGATATCGAGACGACGGGCTCACCCGCACCGTCGCGTTCCGCGCACACGACGATCGTTCCGCCGGGCGGGCAGAACTTGACCGCGTTATCGAGTACGTTCTCGATAGCGCGCGCAATCTTCTCGCTATCCCCGCGCACGCGAAGATGTTCGATGGGTATCCTCAGGTTCAGGTCGATTTCCTTCGCCGCGACGGCCTTTCTGTATCTTTCGACCGCTTCCAAGACCACGCCACGTAGCAGGAACTCGCTTTCCTCAAGAGCTGCCTCCTTCACGCTCAGCAGCGACATATCCAGGACCTGATTGATCGTGTTCAAGAGTCTCTGCCCACTTTCGGCAATGAACCCGCCATAGGATTTGTAGTTGTCACCTAGGGCGCCGAACTTTGCTTCATTGATGGAGTTCCCGAACCCGATGATGGCGTTGAGCGGCGTCCTAAGCTCGTGGCTCATGTTGGAAAGAAACTTCGCCTTTGCCCTGGATTCTGCTTCAGCCAACGCGGCTTCGCGCGCGAGCTCGGCGAGGCGTCGCTGATCCGCCAGGATCCCGGTGATATCCTCACAGGTCGTGACCGATCGTCCGCCTGCCACGGGCTGATGGCTGACCGCGATCGTGCGCCCATCCTTGAGTTGCTGTTCATAGGTCGACGTGGCGTGCGAAGACACTTGCAGCATGCGCTCCTTCAGGAACCGCTCTGCATCGACGTCGATGTAGTTGCCCAAGGAAATGCTGTAGCGGAGGATTTCTTCGATGTTCACGCCAGGTTTGACGACGTCGGGGCTAAAACCATAGATGGTGTGATACTGCGCATTGCAGGCGATCAGGCAATTCCCGGCGTCAAACATGGCGATGCCGTGTTTGGTGTTATCCAGCGCTGACTGCAGGAGCTCTTTCTGTTCGGAAAGCGATTCTATCGCTTTGCCCAGCTCAGCCCTTTTCTGGCGTAGGGCATGATTCTTTTCTGCGTTCGCCAGAGTATAGCGAAGGGTGCGCGACAAGGTCGCGCTGGTCAGATCGTCCTTGGAGAGGAAGTCGGCGGCGCCGGCCTTGCTGGCCTTGAAATCGATCTCCGGATCATCTGCGCCCGTCAACAAGATCATGGGGACGATGGTATCCGCTTGCGAGGCGGCTGAAATAAACTCCAATCCAGTCTGTCCACCCAAAAAATAATCAACAAAGCAAACAGAGTACTCTCCGGCGACGATTTTCTCGAGAGCAGGTGCGTACTTGGGCTCCCAATGCAGGGTAAAATCGAAGTGCGGCAGAGTCTGAAGCAAGTCCTCTAGGATAAGGACATAGTCCTCGTCGTCATCGACAAAAAGGCACTTAATCTTTTGCTTATAGTTCCTTATCTCGTTCATCCTCTCGTCTCCCCGCAGATGAACGCCGTTTTTCACAAAACGCTCGATATTACGGCTAACAACTTATCACGTTTTTGTAGATAACGGAAAGTATATATCGAATACAATTATGTACAAATTCGAGTTGATTTTTAATAATATTCGGTTTTTCCCTGCCCACCACTTACGAGGCGGCCTTGCCGCAGCAGGGTCAGGCCGCAACGCCTTTCATTTTCAAGAGCTCACGAACCCGTCCGACCGAATTCAGACCGACGATTTCCGCCATTGTGAACTGCACGGAATAGGCGCCCTCGACCGCCATCACGAGTTCCAGGTGCTTGAGGGAATCCCATGACTTCGTGTTCCGCGGACTCGTATCGTCGTTGATCGATTCGAGTGGCTCTTGAAGGAGATTGGCGAAGAGATTTTCCAGCTTCATGAAAACATCCCACTTCTGCATTTACCGAGAACCGGCCGGCTCTCTTCTCTGCTCACGGGGAGCAAAGCTAAAAGACGCTTTCCCGCACGCGCTCCGGCCAACGATCCGGATCGAGGCCGTGCTGGCTGAAGCAGGCGAGAACCCAGCGCTCGATCCCGAGACCGACGCAGCCGGTGTTTGCAGCCTCTCCACTGGAGTCTGCAATCTCGAAACGAGAGCCAAAGAAATCCCCGTGGAGATTGATCGACCCGCAGGCCAGGAGCTTCTCCGTACCGTCAGCCTGGGCAAAGGGGATCAGGATCTCGTTCTTGACCTCCTGGGAATGCTGCCAGTACTTCCTGGCGGCCGAGACAGTCGCGAAGAAGGGGTCCGTCGCGGTCTGGACCACCGCGTCGAGGTCGAAGAACTCGACCAGCTGTCCGACGCATTCCAGGGACTTGCGGCGGCTTTCCTGCGTGAAGGATTCGCTGCCGACGTAGACCAGCTCGCGCACGCTGAACTCGTAGAGGCGCTCGAGCCCCGAGATGTTGCGCGACTCGTAGCGGAACACGCGGCCGAGCCAGCTGAAGCACTCGCCCTCGTCCATGCGCCGGCCTCTCAGGGTTGGATAGCAGGGAAAGCAGGCCGCCGGATTGAGGCACATGCCATCGACGTGCACATGCTCATGCGGTGGCAGCAGCGCGCCTTCCGAGCAGGAATTCGCGACCCGAAACTCCTCGATGGCATCGAAGTCTTCGACCATGTTGCCCAGGAAGGTGACCGCATTGGGATGTGAGTCGATGTAGCCGCACTTGTGCAGCGTCTCGGCATCGACGAGCGCAGGGAAATGGCCGTCCTCCGCGCCGAGAGCCTGGCTGTAGAGCTCGGCCGCCTTGCTGTCGATCAGGCGCGCGAGGTTCAGAACCGGTCCGCGATAGGCGACCTGCCCCTTGCCGTAGTCGTGCAGCCAGCCGGCCTGGGTGAGGGCCGCACCGGCGTCGGCAAGGTAGGTTCCGGGGTCCTTGCGCCGGTTCTCCAGAAAGACCTTGGTCTCAAATCCACTGATCTGCTTGACCATCGTCTCGAGGTAGCGCGACGCCTTGTCCAACACCTCGTCCTGCGGCGCGCTGCTCTTCATCAAGAGGCGCGCGCTCGCGCGGTCGCTCTCTACGGTGATCTTTTGAAGAAAGGGCGAAACGAATACCGATTCCTTCTCAATATCACTCGCCAGGACGTCGTCGACGGTCTTCGGCAGGGGGATCTTTACTTCGATCAGACCTGGGCTCAGCTCATTCATGATGTGCTCCCCGAATCAATGCCTAGAACTGGTAGTACAGAAAGGTCGATTGGCCCTTGATTGAGCCTATGGCGAGGACCACGACGACCGAGGTCGCAAAGGCCCAGGTGGGGGTCGCCTTCCAGACAAGCTGCCAAGCCGGCGCACGATCTTCCGCAGGCTTGGGGTCCGAACTGACCCAATGACGGCGCAGAATCTCCTGCGTGTTCGGCATCAGCAGAACGATGGCGCCCAGCAGCGTGACCAGCGGCAGGGCCCACTGAAGATCCAACTGCACAAACGACGCCGGTTCGGTTAAGAACGCCGCTAGGCCCCACATGCTCGCGAGAATCTGGCCCGCCGTGGCGAGGTCCGGCGCCCGGAAAACGACCAGGCCGCTGACGACGACACACATCGTGAGGCCCCAGCCCACCACGGGATGCAGTGCGGGCATCTTGAATTCCCGCCAGCCGAGATTGACCGCGAGGGCCAGTCCGTGGATCAGGCCGTAGACGACCATGGTCCAGCCGGCGCCGTGCCAGATCCCGGCGATCAGGAAGGTCAGCACGATGGGCCAGGCGGCGGCGCTGAGATAGCGCTGCACCGGGGTATAGCCCTTCGCAAAGGCCCGCCTCGTATTCTTCATCGCCAAGGGGCTGAACAGAAAGTTGGTGAAGAAGCGGGTCATCGTCATGTGCCAACGGCGCCAGAAATCCGATATGCTGGTCGCCTTCAGCGGGGAATTGAAGTTGAGCGGCAGCTTGATACCGAAGAGGTAGCCCAAGCCGAGGGCCATGTCGCTGTACCCGGAGAAGTCGAAATAGAGCTGCAACGTGTAGCAAAGGGAACCGGTCCAGGCCGTCGCCATGTCCAGTCCGGATCCCGCCGCCACGCCGGCAAAGACCTGGTCGGCGTAGGGCGCGATAGTGTCGGCGAAGACCACCTTCTTGAAGAGCCCCATGCAGAACAGCGTCGTGCCGACCATGACGCGCCAGCTGGAGAATGCCGGGTCCTTGCGGTCGCCCATCTGGCCGAACATTTCGCTCTGCAGCACTAAGGGCCCGGCGGTCACGCAGGGAAAGAAGGTCGCGAAGAGGGCGTAGCGATCGAAGGTCGGCCGCGCCGCCGTGCCGCTGTAGGCCTCGAGCAGGAAACCGATCTGGATGAAGGTGTAGAAGGAGATGCCGACCGGAAGGATGAGATCCAGGTGCGAGAAGCCGGTGCCAGCCACCAGGTTGGTCGTGTCGATCAGGAAGTTGGTGTACTTGAAATAGCCCAGCGCGCCGATGTTGCCGGCGACGGCGAGCAGCAGCAGGATCTTCGACAGATGTTTGCGCTCGCGCAGCTCGATCAGCGCGCTGCCGACTGCGTAGTTGCACAGCACGGAGGTTGCCAGCACCGTGACCAGCAGCAGGCTCCAGTGGGCATAGAAGGCGAGCGACACGGCTGCAAGATAGGGATAGACGGCGCGCCAGCCGCCGATCTTGTGGATCAGCAGGAAGCCGATGTAGGCGCCCGGAAAGAAGATCAGCAGAAATTCAAAGGAGTTGAAGGTCATTCCGCCTCACCGCCCTCGGCCATCATCGGCTCGCGGGTCGGGCCCGACGAGATCTCGAAGGCGGCGTCCAGCTTCGCGTACTGCTCCAGGATTCTCTTGAGGCACCGCGGGTTCGAATGTTCGGCGTCTATGTAGAGCTCGGCACCGCAGCCCAGGTCGCGGGGGTTGAAACTGCCGACGATCTGCAAACCGTACTTGGCGGCCAGCGCGCGGGTCTCTTGCTTGACCTTCTCCAGCCCGGCCTCGTAGGGCGTGCCCTGGACCGCGTCGTAGAAAATCGGGTTGAAGGGCGGGTGGGCGAGGAACACCTCGACGCCCTGCTCGCTCAGGAAGGCCAGCACGCGGTCGACCGTGGCGACGCCGAAGGGATCGATCTTCGGCGGGTCGTTGCGCCTCTGCTCGGCGAACTCCATGGCGCGGGCCTGAGCATAGTCCGCCGAGAAGAGCGCGTCGTGCTTGCGCGACCACTTGATCGAGCCGTCGGACAGCAGGATATCCAGCGTGTCGTGCTTCTCGGCGCTGGTGACATGGGGCAGTTCGGGCGCATCGTTCCAGCGCTTGACGTGGGCCCTCAGCAGGGCCAGCGACACGGCCTGGCGGATGTGGGGCAGCGGAATCGTGTCGAACCAGGGATGCATGGGAAACTCGAGACGCTCCGCCATGGCCCGGTAGTGGGGAATGGCCGGCATCCAGAGAAAGTCGGTCCGATCGGCGACCGGCGTGAAGTAGTTGTCCCGGATGGTGATGATCAGCTGTCGGGGCAGACGGTCGGCGCTGACGAACATTTCGGTGACGGCTAGAACGTCCTCGTAGTAGTCCCGGTGGACGTGGGCGTTGTAGAAGTCGCGGTCCGGCAGCAGGTCGCTGTGAGCCTCTTGCCAGTGGCTGGCGCCGATCACGGCAACGTCCGGCGCCTTCGCGAGGCCGGCGATGTGGGCGCGGCGCAGAGTCCGGCTCTCGATGTTGAGGTCGAAGGTCGCGTAGTTCTTGCCCGTGGCCAGGGTGTTGGCGACGGTCTTGACCGCGGTCCGGTCGAACAGCAGCGGCGCATAGCTGGCGTTGGCGTAGAAGATCAGCCCCAGGCCGATGATCGACAAGACCAGCAGGAGCCCTATGTGGACCAGCGGTCGCACGACCTCTTCGGTCTCCTGGCCATGGCTCGCCACGGTAAGACCGGCGGCATCCTCTGCCCTTCGACCCGGATCTGCACGCGGAAGGAACCGGCGATCAATGCCAGCTCGCTCAACGGTCGACTGTGACAAGACCTGCCCCCCCTAACTCCCCGAAGCTATTACCAGAGACTTAAAGAAAATATTCTAATAATGTGTAAATAACATCAAAGAATAGCATACTGTTTTTAATCATAATTATTCACTCTGTTGCTGCTACAGCGCAATTGTCCGAAGTGCAGGCGATTTTCGGCCTTGCTTCTTGATGTTCTTCGAGATGACGGCGTGCTGGGGGAAATTGATCTCGACGGTGGTGCCTTGCTGGAGAGTAGACCGTATCTCCAGCTTGGCCTCGTGCAGCCGGGCCAGGGATTTCACGATGGCGAGCCCCAGACCGCTCCCTTCGACCGTTCGTTTCCCCGTCGCATTGACCTGGTGAAAGGGCTGGAGAACGAGGGGCAAATGTTCCTCGGGGATGCCGACTCCCGTATCCGAGACCGAGATCGAAAGAGAGCCGTCATCCCGCTGATCCGCCATTACCGAAACGGTTCCGTTCACGGGCGTGAACTTCACGGCGTTCGACAGCAGGTTTATCAGCATCCGGCGCAGCGACGTCCGATCTGCGCAGAGATAGCAATCGACGTCGTCGAGGTTCGATTGGAGCTCTATCTCTTTGCCCTCGGCGCTCGGCATCGTGAGCCGCAGGCAGAAATCCAGCTCCGACCTCAGGTCGAGCTTCTCCTTGATGATACCGCTCTGCCCGCCCTCGGCTTTCGAGAACGCGAGAATCTCGTCGATGAATTCTCGGAGGTGACGGCCACTAACCAGGATGTCCTCAATGTACTCCCGATAGGCAACGGGCTGCAGCTGACCCCGGACACCATTCAAGATCAGTTCTGAGAACCCGATTATGGCGTTAAGCGGGGTCCGAAGCTCATGACTCATCGTGGCAAGGAACACGGTCTTGGAGCGGCTCGTCGCCTCTGCCTCCTCTTTGGCGGCTTGCAGGCCGAGCTCGAACTGTCTCTGTTCCGTGATGTCCCGGATCACGATGACGCAGCCGCCTTCGCTCGTCTTGTTCACCGACAGGTCGAATACCCGGCCATCCGCCGTCTCCAGCTCGCCATTCGGCTGCTGTCCGCGTTCAATGCGTCGAAGCACTTCCGTGACATAGGCTCCCAAGGCGTTGTCGCTCTCGCATGGCAGGTCGCGTTGGAGGGCGACCGGGCCCATCTGGTGCCCGAGTTGGCTGAGCATCTCGCCCAGTCGCTGATTGAACGCCACCAGGTTGCCAGAGGCGTCTACGGCGGCCACGCCGGAGCCGGTGTTGTCGAGGGTGGTCTGGAGCAGGCTGCCCCACTCGGCGAGGGAGCGCCGGTTCGCTGCGTTGGCGCAGGCGAAGCGGATCGAGCGCTCGACCACGCTGGGCGTGAGCTCGTCCTTGTTGAGGTAGTCGGACGCGCCTGCCTCGCTGGCGGCAAGGTCGATCTGCTCATCGCGCAAACCGGTCAGCAGGATCATGGGGACATCGATCTCGGCGGCTTGAACCGCCTTCACGAAATCAATGCCCGTCTTGCTTCCGATCCGATAGTCGATGAGCGCCACATCGAAGGGTTCGGCCTTGATTGTGCTGAAGGCTTCGCTGAAAGTCTGACGCCAAGTCGTCTCGAAACGGACCCGTTCAATCGACTTCAATACGTCAGACGTCAGGAAAAAATCGTCTTCGTCATCTTCGACTACAAGAACCCGCATTACTTGCCTGCGCACCGGTGATGCCCCCTCGTGATACCCGCCTGTTAATATTAAGTGTTTTTTTAAATAGACCTAAGAATTTGTAATATAAAACTACTAAAAGTGTGTAAACACCCCAGCACACCTCAATAAAACAAATGTCATTATTTTGTTTTTACAGTTTTCACCAAACTTGGTCAGTTTTTTCCTGGGTTTGAATAGTTGATCCAGCTTTAACCAACACGCAGCAAAGGCATGGTGGGGCTTAGGAGAGACCGATTGGAGCGTCCGCGCCCGCGGCGCTAGATGGAAATGCAGCGATCCGAGTTCGCAAAATCAACGAGGCACGTTAAGCCGTCGGGCGGCAATTCGGGGGTAGCGCGACGATCTCAAACCAATAGTGCTGCAAGGTCTGCACCACGCGGCACAGGCCTTCGAAGGTCACCGGCTTCGTTATGAAGGAACTGACCCCGAGGCCATAGGTTCGGACGATATCCTCGTCGGCCTTCGAGGTTGTCAGCACAACGACGGGAATAGATCTCAGATCCGGGTCGGCTTTGATTTCCTTCAAGGCGACGCGGCCGTCCTTCTTCGGCATGTTGAGATCGAGCAGAATGATCCCCGGATAGGGCTGCCCGGCGAGGTGCCCGTAGGAGCCTCGGCGCTGCAGATACTCCATCAGCTCCTCGCCGTCCTTGACGAAGGTGAGCGGATTGGTGACTCGGTTCTCGTCGAAAGCATCTCCAATCATCAGGCGATCATCGGGGTCGTCTTCCGCGACGAGGATCCCCACCGACTCGGTCATATCTCTGGTTCCTCCTAACTTCGCCTTATCAAAGGGGCCTGCGGGGACACACCCGTCAGCCGGGACGGCGGTTGAATCGAGCCTCGGCGAGATCGTTCTTCGGCAGCGCGACGATCTCGAACCAGTAGTGACGGAGCGCTTTGACGACGGTGCAGAGCCCATCGAAGGTGACGGGTTTGCTGATAAAGGAACTGACGCCGAGACCGTAGCTGCGAACAATATCCTCTTCGGAACGCGAGGTCGTGAGCACCACGACCGGAATTCTCCGCAGAGACGGGTCCGCTTTGATCTCCTGAAGGGCAACGTGCCCATCTTTCTTGGGCATGTTCAGGTCCAGCAGGATGATACCTGGAAGAGGCTCATCGCCGAGGTGGGCATAGGGCCCGCGCCGGTAGAGATAATCCATCAGGTCCTCGCCGTCCTTGACGAAGGTGAGAGGGTTCGAAACGCAGTATTCCTCGAAGGCCTCCTTGATCATAAGGCGATCATCGGGGTCATCCTCGGCAACCAATACACCTATGCTGTCTCGAATCATTGTAATCCTCTCGCCAAAGCCTCTAGACCTGCGATACCGGAAGCGTGACGAAGAACGTCGCCCCGCGATCCGGTTTCCCGTCGGCGTCGATTTCGCCGTGGTGCCTCTCGACGATTTTCCGGCAGGTCGCCAGCCCGATGCCGGTTCCCTCGTACTCACCCCGGCCGTGCAACCGCTGGAAGATGGTAAAGATCTGCTCCTTGTACTTGTTCTCGAAACCAATTCCGTTGTCGCTGCAGGTCAGCCTGCATAGATCCGGCTGACCTTCGTTCGGGGACCGTGACAGGATGGTCGAGGCGATCTCGATTCTGGGTTTCTGCCCCGGCTTGGAGAACTTCAGAGCATTGCCGACGAGATTCTGAAGGAGTTGGCGCATCTGGGTCGGATCCGCGTCGATCGTCGGCAGGTCTTCGATGACAACATCCGCATTGGACTCTTCGACCGCCACCTGGAGATCTGACATGACGCCGGCGATCACCCTGTTCAGGTCAGTGCGCTGAAACGGCCTCGCGTTCGTTGTCACCCTCGAGAAGTCGAGCAGGTCGTTGATCAGATCCCGCATCCGAACCACGGCATGCTGCATCCGCTCGATGAAGTCCTGGGCTTCTTCCGACAACTCTGCTGCGTGCTTGTGGGAGAGACGTCCGCTGAAGGCTTCTATCTTGCGGAGCGGTTCCTGCAGGTCGTGTGACGCCACGTAGGCGAAGTCCTGAAGCTCCCGGTTCGAGATCTCGAGCTTTCTCGTGTACTCCTGGAGCCTCTTCTCGTGGTTCTCGAGATCGGATATGTCCTGATATGTCGCGATCGAGCCGCCGTTCGGCATCGGCTCGTGCATGACGGCGATCACTCGGCCATCTCTGAGATGCTGTTTCAGGGTCGCGCGTTCACGGAGCTTCGCGTGGTCTGGCCGCTCGGCAATCGCCCTTTCCGCTTCTTCAGCGGTGTAGTTTCCGATCGATACGCTGTACTCCATGATTTCTCGAAGCTTGATGCCCGGCTTCACGATGTCCGGATCGAAGCCATACATCTCCAGATATTGCCGATTGCAGACCAGGAGTGTCTGCTCGTCGTCGAACATGCAGAGCCCCTGGACCATGTAGTTCAGAGCCGTATCGAACTCGATGTTCTTTCGGCGCAGCTCCTGGGTCATCCGGAGAATGTCGGATTCCCGCCGCTTCAGCTCCGTAATGTCGGAACGTATGCCGACGATGCCGCCGTCGTAGGTGCGTTTCTCGTGAACCAGGATCCAGCGACCGTCGGCCAACTGCACCTCATAGGGTGCATCGGGCTCGCGGTGCAGTTTCATGCGCCAGTTGAAGAAGTCCTCCTTGGACATCGAGCCGGTATTGAAACCCGCCCGGTCGACGCCTTCGCGCAGCATGGCCTCGAAGCTCGCTCCGGGAGCGATCAGGTCGGCGATATGCGGATTGAATTCGACGTATTTCCGGTTGTAGGTGACCAGCCGATCATCGGCGTCATAGAGAGCGAAACCGTCGGCCATGCATTCCAGGGCATGGGTCATGCGGGCGCGGGCCATTTCTGCCAATTGGGCCGCGTCCGGGTTGAGATGCGGCGCAGACTTGTCTTCGCTGATGCTGTGGACCGTTTCCACCAGGCTGCCGCTGGGCAGACAGTTTCTGGAGATTCTGAGCGTTCTTCCGCGCGACGTTCGAAAGTTGAACTCGAACCTGGTCCCGGGCCTGATCTGCTTTGTGATCAGAGCGGTTCGGCTGACGATCGTCTCTGGATCGATCTTGGCACGCTCTAGCTTGATACGGATCAGTTCCTGGAGCGGCACGCCCGGTCGAACTTCCTCGGGACTGTAGTCGAACAGGCGGGCGTAGCTGCTGTTGGACCGGATAAGGTTAAGGTTGGCGTCGAAGATTGCGAGTCCGGCGTCAGCGCCATCCACCAGGTCAGCCAGGTAGTCACCGGTTGCCTGGGCCGCCACGGGCGTCTCTTCCCTTCTCGCTTCCCCGAGACCCGCTTCCATGATGCCCGTCCTCCCCGAACAGAAATATACCCAGTACACTTCTCACAAGAACGGATTAATATTTTGCGAATATTTTAGAGTGTTGTCGGAATATAGAGAACAATACTTGGGAAGAGCCATATCAGAAATAGCATGACGATCATGATTAAGAACAGCGGCGCAGCGGCGCGCGCCACATAGAGAATGTCGCGCCGCGTCATCGATTGGATGACGAAGAGATTGAAACCGACAGGCGGGGTGATCTGTGCGGTTTCAACCAGGATGACCAGGAAGATTCCGAACCAGATGGTATCGATGCCGGCCTCCCGGATGATCGGCTCGATGACCGCCAGCGTGAGGACGACGGCCGAGATGCCATCGATGAACATGCCGAGGATGATGTAGAACAGGCCGAGCAGCAGCAGAAGCTCACCGGTACTGAGATTGAAATCGGAGATTGTCTCCGCGACGGTCCTGGGGATCCCGGTGTAGCCCATGGACAGCGTGACCGTCGCCGAGCCCGCCAAGATCAAGCCGATCATGCAGGAGGTCTTCAGCGCGCCTTCTATCCCCTGGAAAAGCGATCTCAGCGAAAGGCTGCCGTCCAACCATGACAGGGCCAGGGCGCCCAGCACGCCCAGGGCGGCTGCCTCGGTGACCGTCAGGAAGCCGTAATAGATCGAGCCCAGAACGAGCGCGATTAGGGCGGCGAGCGGGACGAGCCTGAGGGTCTTTGACAGTTCGACGCTGCGTGCCTCCGGGTCGTCCTCGTCCGCAAATCGATGCCGATTGGCCAAAGACCAGGAGGCGACATAGGCGACAAAGAGCAGGGCCAGCGCCATCGCGGGCCCGACGCCGGCCATGAAGAGCCTCGGTATGGATTCGTTGATGCTGACGCCGTAGACGATCAGGATGATCGAGGGCGGCATCAACAATCCCAAGGTCCCCGCGCCGGCCAGACTGCCGACGGCGATCGACTCCGGGTAGCCCCTCCGCCTCAGCTCCGGCAGCGAAATCTTGCCGACCGTCGACACCGTGGCGGCGGAGGAACCGGAGATCGCCGCAAAGAGGGTGCATCCGGCAATGTTGACGTGGAGCAGTCGGCCCGGCAGGCGTGTCACGATTGGCGCCAAACCGGTGAAGAGGTGGGACGAGGTATGAGACCGGGTCAGAATCTCGCCCATCCAGATGAACAGGGGCAGCGCCACCAGAGGCCAGCTGGAAAGCCCGCTCCAGATGATAGTGGCCATGGCATCGCCAGCCGGGCGGGGCGTGAAGAGCAGGATTCCCAGGACGCCAACGCCGAGCAGGGTCAGGCCGACCCAGACGCCGCTTCCCAGAAGGGCGAAGAGGGTCGCCAGGTAGATGATGACGGTGACGGTTTCGCCGCTCATTGGGTCGATGCCGTGGAATGAGCGGCGGAGACGGGACGACGGAAAGCAGCGAGGCATTCAATCAGTGAGTCGGCGATGGCCAAGGCGAAGAGGATGGCCCCTACGGCTAGGCCCGCCTGGGGAATCCACAAGGGCGTCGCATCCGCCCCTTGGCTGATGTCGCCGATCTGGAAGGAGAAGAGAGCCATGCGGCAGATATAGAAGGCCAAGTAGCTCGCGAGGCCGAAGCCTATGGCCAGGCAAATGAGCTCGGCCGCTTGGCGCGCCTTGCCGCTCAGCCTGTCAACGACCAGCGAAATACGGATGTGCGCGGCCTTGCGGAAGGCGTAGGCGAAGGGAAGGAAGAATCCGTTGATCATGGCATAGCCGGCGAACTCGGGTACCCCGGACAGAGGGGTCGCGAGCCAGCGCGAGACCGCCTGGGCCACGACGAGGAGAACGATCCCAACGAGGCACACGCCGCCCAATCCCGCTCCGGCGGCATAGAGCAGATCCAAGCCGCGGCGCATGAGAGAGCACCGACCGCTGTAGGGGCTAGCGACGCTTCGCGAACTGTCGGTCACTGCGAAACACGGAGAGCACCCGTTCGCCAGCAGGACCGACTTCGGCCAACCACTCCTGCGTCATCTGATCGCCGATTTCCTGGACCTCGCGCGCGAGCCTCTCTCCGGGTGGCTGGACGATCATCCCGTTCTGGCGAAGGGTCGCCAGGTAGCGGTCGGCCAAGTCCTCCGAGCGGGCCCAGCCGGTTGCCTCGGCCATGGCCGCCGCGCCGCGGACCAGTGCGCGCGTTCTGTCATCCAGCGAATTCCAGGCCTGTTTGTTGACGAACACCATGTTCTTCGGAAGCCAGGCCTGCAGATCGTAGAAGTGCGAGAGATGCTCCCAGACCTTGCGGTCCACGCCCGTTGCGCCCGAGGTAATGAGGGAGTTCGCGACGCCGGTCGCGAGCGCCTGTGACAGCTCCGCGGTCTCGATCTGGGTCGGCGTCGCGCCCATCAACTGCGCGAGCCGCGACGTCGCCGGATTGTAGGCCCGGAACTTCATGCCCCGCATGTCGCCAACGCCGTTGATCGCGCGGTCGGCGTAGAGGCCCTGGGGCGGCCACGGCGTCGCGTAGAGAAACACCAGGTTCTGCTCGAGCAGGAGCTTTTCGATCTCGGGCTTGGAGGACTGGTAGAGACGCCAGGCCTGGTCGAAACTGGTCGCAAGGAACGGCACCGCATCGATCCCGAAGAGCGGATGCTCGTTCGAGAGGGCGGACATGAGGCGTTCGCCGATCTGCGCCTGCCCGGTCTGAACCGCGCGCTTGATCTCTCCGCCGGCGAAGAGGGAACCGCCGGCGTGAACCACGATCTCAAGCTCGCCGTTGGTCGCCCTGAGAACGGCCTTGGCGAACATCGAGGCATTCTGCGAGTGGAAGTTGCCCGGGGCGTAGGCCATGGGCATGTCCCATCGCTCAGCCGCGGTCAGTGCGGGAATCGGAGCCCAGAGGATCGCCGCAATGGTCAGACAGAGAATACCGAACGAGCGTCTCATTCTTCGATTGTCCGCTGTGCCTTCAAAGAGTTATGGCCTCTTGTATGCGAGACCTACCAAGAACCAATTAAAAAGACCTTAATAATAATTTCGCCAAATATTCGAAAAAACGTTCAATTTAATTCTAAATTCATTTTCCGATACCAACTATAAAGCAATATGGGTTAAGTACTGCGTGGCCATACCGGGGAATTATTCAGTCTAATGCTGAAATCACAAGAAACTGCAACCAGCGCGATCGTACCTGTTATGCTGGCTGTGCTGGTCTGCGCGGCGGTCGTGTTTCCGCCGCTCTCGGCGTTCGCGGCACCCCTCGTCTTTCCGTCCCTTTTCCTGCTCCTGACCTTCTCGCTCTCGCTGTCCACCGACCAGCCGGTGTCGGTCTTGACCAGGCCGGAACCCTCGGTCTGGGGTATCATGCTCTGGCAAATGGCCTTCATACCCTTGCTGGTCATTCTCATGGGCTGGGCCTTCAGCCTGCCGGCCGATCTGCATCTGATGGTGCTGGCGACGGCCGTATCCGGCAGTGTCTTCGCAGCCCCGACCATCGCGCACCTCTTTAAGATCAACAGCCGCTTGCCGATCAACGGCGTGGTCCTGTCGACTTTCCTCATGCCGGTGACCGTTCTGGTATTCGGGAAGGCGCTCGGCGGAGACGGCCTGGATATCTCGATCTCGCAATATGCTTCGCGGGTAGGCGTGTTCCTCCTGACGCCCCTCTTCCTCTCGATCTTCATCAACTGGCTGGTCAAGCGCCTGCCGGCGAGAAGCAAGAAACAGGCCTTCGGCGCTCTTCGCATCGGCGCCGTGGCGGCGCTGCTGATTTTCGCTGTCGGCATCATGGATGGGGTCGCTGAGAAGATCGAGTCCGACCCCGAGCGCGTCATCATCTTCCTGCTGCTCGCCGTCAGCTTCGCGTTGGCCACGGTGATCGGGACCGTCGCCTTGTTCTGGTCGGTCGGTTGGGATCTCATGGTCGCGGCGGCGATCCTCAGCGTGTACCGAAACGTCGGGCTCACCTATGCGCTGATCGGGACCGCCGCCGGTCATGATTTCGCGATCTATGTCGCGATCTCTCAAGTCCCGATGTTCTTGTCACCACTCCTTATCCATCTGCTGAAGATGCTCGGCCTTGTCAGCGCGGACGCGAGGAGCACCACATCAGACGTACCTGGCGGCTGATCTAGGACCGCAGCGGCAATCACCGCGGACCCTGGTCGCACCGATCGGTGCCTCGGCTAGTTCTGCGGGCCGCCGCGGAAGCCGTAGGGGTCGAGCTCGCTGGTGTCGAAGATATCGTCGGGCAGGTCGCGGCCGAGCTGCGCGTCCTGCAGGGTGACCTGCGTGGTGATGCCCTGGGCGTCGGTCACCTTCCACCGGCGCAGCGCGAAAGGCCGGTCGGAGAAGACCAGGGTCACGCGGCCGGTCTCGGGGGCGTCCTTCTCGGCGACGGTCATGCGGACCGTACCGGTCTCCCGCGTCACCTCGGAGACCGAGAGGTTCTGCAAGTCGACCTTCTCGCGGATCAGGAACCAGAGCGGGGTCTCCCACAGCGGCACGAAGGTCGCCTGCTTCAGCTCCTTGTCGTAATAGAGCAGGTTGACCCCGTCGGCGATCATCACGATGGGAACCGGCGGGTCGTACTCGAAGCGCAGGCGCCCGGGGCGCCGCACGAATACTTCGCCGGCGGCGAAGTTGCCGTTCGAGGAGATCTGGACGAAGCGCGCCTGAAGGGTGTCGATCCCGTTGAGGTAACGCTCGGCCTCGAGCACCGCTTCCATCTCGGGCGGCGGCGTGGCGGCCCGGGCGCCGGGCGGGTTCAGGGCCGGCAAGGCGGCCGCCGCCAGAGCCCCGCGGAGCAGTCCGCGTCGCGTGATCATGCCGGTTTCTTCCTCTCGCCCAATCCGGACCCTCGTCCCTGATACGGCGGCCGGCGGCCGGTCATCCGTCCGGACCCTGAACCAGAACCTCGCGCTTGCCGACGTGGTTGGCCGGGCTGACCACGCCCTCGGCCTCCATCTTCTCGATGATCCGGGCCGCGCGGTTGTAGCCGATCTGCAGGTGGCGCTGCACGAAGCTGGTCGAAGCCTTGCGGTGCTGGCAGACCACCGCGACCGCCCGGTCGTAGAGCTCGTCGCCGCTGTCGCCGCCGCCGGCCACGCCCTCGAAGCCCGCTTCCTCGTCCTCGGTGATCGCCTCGATGTAGGACGGCTGGCCCTGCTGCTTCAGGTGGTTCACGACTTCCTCGACCTCCTGATCGGTGACCAGGGGGCCGTGCAC
The DNA here is from genome assembly GCA_030064845.1 of Kiloniellales bacterium. Classification (NCBI taxonomy): domain Bacteria; kingdom Pseudomonadati; phylum Pseudomonadota; class Alphaproteobacteria; order Rhodospirillales; species Kiloniellales bacterium. Next base: position 6,930 of record JASJEC010000030.1, on the reverse strand, counting down.
CCGGGTGATCCGCCCGCCCTGGGCCAGGAACAGCATGTCGCCGTGGCCGAGCAGCTGCTCGGCGCCCATGTCGCCCAGGATGGTCCGGCTATCGATCCGCGAGGTGACGTGGAACGAGATCCGGGTCGGGAAGTTGGCCTTGATCGTGCCGGTGATCACGTCAACCGAGGGGCGCTGGGTCGCCATGATCAGGTGGATTCCGGCGGCGCGGGCCATCTGCGACAGGCGCTGCACCGCAGACTCGATCTCCTTGCCGGCGACCAGCATGAGGTCGGCCATCTCGTCGACCACCACGACGATATGGGGCAGCGGCTCGAGGTCGAAGGGCTGCTCCTCGGTGATCGGCTGTCCGGTGTCGGGGTCGAAGCCGGTCTGCACCCGCCGGGTCAGCACCTCGCCGTTGCGCCGCGCCGTGGCGATCCGCTCGTTGTAGCCGTCGATGTTGCGCACGCCGAGGCGCGACATGTTGCGGTAGCGGTTCTCCATCTCGCGCACGGTCCACTTGAGCGCGACCACCGCCTTCTTGGGATCGGTCACGACCGGCGACAGAAGGTGCGGGATGTCTTCGTAGACCGACAGCTCGAGCATCTTCGGGTCGATCATCACCAGGCGGCAGGTCTCCGGCGTCAGCCGGTAGAGCAGCGACAGGATCAGCACGTTGATCGAGACCGACTTGCCGGAGCCCGTGGTGCCGGCGATCAGGAGGTGCGGCATCTTGGCGAGGTCGACGATCATCGGCGCGCCGCCGATGTCCTTGCCCAAGATCAGCGGCAGCTTGCCCTTGAAGCGGTCGAAGCTCTGCGCGCCGAGCAGCTCGCGCAGGTAGACGACCTCGCGCTGGGCGTTGGGCAGCTCGATGCCGATGGTGTGGGCGCCCGGGACCACCGCGACGCGGACCGAGATGGCGCTCATCGACCGTGCGATATCGTCTGCCAAGCCGACCACCCGGCTGGTCTTGGTGCCCGGCGCCGGGTCCAGCTCGTAGCGGGTCACCACGGGGCCGGGGCGAACCTTGACGATCTCGCCGCGCACGCCGAAGTCCTCCAGCACCGATTCGAGCAGGCGGGCATTCTTCTCCAGGGCGTCGCGGTTGGGACCGGCGTGCTGGCCGCTTCCTTTGGGCAGCGACAGCAGGTCGAGCGGCGGGAACTCGTAGCCGCCGCTCGGCCCGAAATCGAGGCGCCGCTGGCCTGCCTGCTTCTGCGCCTTGCCGGGCTTTGGGCGGGGCTTGGCCTCGACCAGGTCGGGCGCCGGCTCAGGCCGGGCCACGCTCGGCTCCCGACGCGCGGGCTTCTCCTCGGCCACCCGCTTGGCGGGCCGCGACGGCGCCGGCCGGCCCGGGGCGGGCGCAGAGGGCGTGCTCGCCGCTGCTCGGCCCAGCGCGCCGAGAGCGGCAGTGAACAGCCAGCGCAGGCCGCGGCCGACCGCGCGCCATTCGTCACGGGTGATCGCGACCGTGAGGAGGAACCCGAGGCCGCCGAGGACCGCCGAGCCGGTGATCACGGCCCGGTAGTCCAGCCCCGAGGTGTCGGTCAGCCAACGGTAGACCGTCTCGCCCAAGGCGCCGCCGAGCTGTGTGATGTAGCCCCACTGCGGCTCGGCGACCGCCGCCAGGGCCGCCGCCGACAGCAGCAGGCTGGGCGGGATCAGCGCCAGCTTGAGCAGCCACCAGCGCGGCGGGCGCCGGTCGCGCAGCAGGCGCCAGCCCCAGCCGAACATGGTCAGCAGCAGGAGAAAGGCCGCCAGACCCAGGGACTGCAGCAGGAAGTCGGCCGCGATCGCCCCCAGCTCGCCCAGGAAGTTGCGGGCCGGGCCTTCGATCGCGTGATTCCACGAGGGATCGCGGGAGTCGTAGGTGATGCAGGCGACGAAAGACGCTGCGGCGAGCGCGATCAGCGACAGGCCGGTGATCAGGAGCAGGCCGCGGGCCAGGCCTTGCCTGACGCTCGGCGGCAGAAACTGGGTGCCGCGGGCCCGCTTGCGGGTGATCGTGCCGTTTGCCACGGTCTTGGCCTTTTGCCTCCGAAACTAGAGGAGTTCGGCGGCCCGCCGGAGGGCCGATTCGGTTAACGCGTGATCATAGACTAAAGCCACTCGGATATAGGGATTTCCGGGATTTTCTCCAGTCTTGTCTTGGGCGCCCATATAGCCGCCGGGCAGTACCTTGATGCCGGCACGGGCCCAGAGCTCGCGCGCCGCCGCCTCGCCGTCGCCGACCCGGAGCCAGAGGAAGAAGCCTCCGGCCGGCAGATGGAAGCCGGGATGCCCGCCCAGGATACGCTCGGCGATGGCGAAATTCTGTCGATAGTGGGCCCGGTTGGCGGCGGCGTGGGCGTCGTCGCGCCACAGCCGCGCGCCGGCCGCCAGGACCGGCAGGGGCACGCCGGCGCCGCCGACCCTCAGGATCGCGTCCAGCGCGTCGATCAGCGCCGGGTCGCCGGCGGCGAAGCCGCAGCGCAGGCCCGGCGCGCTGGACCGCTTGCTGAGCGAGTGGAACACCAGAAGGTTTTCCAGCGAGCCGCCCAGCGCGGTAGCGGCTTGGAGCCCGCCTGGCGGGGGCGCGTCGTTGTAGAGCTCGGTGTAGCACTCGTCGAGCAGGAGCACGAAGCCGTGCTTGCGCGCCAGGCGGATCAGGCGCTCGAGCCGGTCCAGATCGGCGATGCTGCCCTGGGGATTGGCGGGCGAGCAGAGCGTGCAGACCGCGGCCCGGTCGAGCACCGCCGGGTCGAGGGCCTCGAAGTCCGGCAGATAGCCGGTTTCTTCCGGAGCGGGAACGAAAACCGGCTCGGCGCCGGCAGCGACCGCCGCCCCGGCGTAGACATGGTAGAAGGGATTGGGGATCAGCGCCGCCGGCTTTTCGCCGCCCGCCTCGGCCGGCGGGATGGCCGCGAGCGCGGCAAAGAACAGCCCCTCGCGGGTGCCCGGCAGCGGCAGGAGAGCCGCCTCGGGATCGAGCATGCCGCCGGGCGCGAGCACCCCTTCGTCGAGCCCGTAGCGCCGCACCAGCCATTCGCCCGCGGCCCGCAGGTAGTCCGCGCTGCCCCGGGCCGGCGGATAGCGCGACCAGCCCGCGGCGTGGCGCGCCAGCTCCTCGGCGACGAAGGCCGGCGGCTGGTGCTGAGGCTCGCCGACCGAGAGCAGGACCGGCCGCCCGTCGGCCGCCGGCGAGGGTCCGGGCGGGATATCCTCGAGCAGGCGGTTCAAACGGGCGAAGGGATGGAAGACTTGAAGATTGCGGCGGTCGATCACGTCGATCACGAAGCCAAACCCGGGTGCGGCGCAGCGCCGCGAAGACAAGAAACGCCGGAAGGCCGGCGGTGGGAACCTAAAGGGGATCCTGTTGAGATGGAAATACTTTCTGGCCCCGCTGCCGGCGCCGGCTCAAGCGGAGCCGAGCGCCTCGGCCAGCCGGTCGAGGGCCGTCGCCAGCCTGGCGCGCGGACAGGCGATGTTGACCCTGGCGAAACCAGTGCCCTCTTGGCCGAAGGCTGGCCCGCGGGTGACGGCCCATTTCGCCTTCTCCCTGAGAAACGCCGTCAGTTCGACCGGCGCCAGGCCGAGATGCCGAAAGTCGAGCCAGAGCAGGAAGGTGCCCTCGGGCTCGATCAGCCGGACGGCGGGAAGCGCCGCGAGACGCTCACGGACCAGCGCCACGTTGCCTTCGAGATAGGCGAGGACCGCGTCGAGCCAGGGCTCGCCTTCCCGGTAGGCCGCTTCCATGGCGACGTTGGCGAAGGCGTTGTTCTTGTTCACCGTCAGCCGGCTGTTCTCGGCCTGGAAGGCGGCGCGCAGGGCGTCGTCCGAGATGATGGTGAAGGCCGAGCAGCAGGCGGCGATGTTGAAGCTCTTGGCCGGCGAGAGGCAGACGACCGCGTTGGCGGCGTAGTCCGGACCGAGCGAGGCGAAGGGCGTGTAGCGGCCGCCAAAAAAGGTCATGTCGCCGTGGATCTCGTCGGAGACGACGAGGACACCGTGGCGCGCGCAGATGTCGCCCAGCCGGCGCAGCTCGTCCGGGCGCCAGACTCGGCCCACCGGATTGTGGGGGTTGCACAGGAAGATCATGCGCGTGCGCGGATCCGCGGTCTTCCTTTCCAGGTCGTCGAGGTCCATGCGGTAGGCGCCGTCCTCGAGGATCAGGGGGTTGGCGACCAGCCCGCGGTTGTTCTCCCGCAGGATATCGAAGAAGTCGAAGAACACGGGCGGCTGGACGATCACGTTGTCGCCTTGTCTCGTGAACAGCGAGGCGGCGACGGCGAGCGGATTGAGGACGTTGGGCGCGCGCAGCACATGCCCTTCCTCGACCCGCCAGCCGTGGCGCGAACGCAGCCATCCGGTGAGGGCCGGGATCAGGCCGTCGGGCACGGCCTCGTAGCCGAAGATGCCGTGCTCGAGCCGCCGCCGCAGCGCATCGAGCACGGGCGGCGGCGCCTTGAAATCCATATCGGCCACGCCGGCGGCGAAGAGATCGGCGCCATCGCGGCCGAGCACACGGGGATGGACCTTCAACGCCGGCACCAAACGGCGGTCGATCTCCTCGTCGAAGGAAAAGAGCCCGCGGTCGTTCACTGCTTCCTCCTCGGATAGAAGGCCTCAATCGGATGTTGGTCCCTTGGGCCAGACAAATCGACCGGCCTCGTCTGCGGTCACCTCTATGACTAGCACAGGAAGGGCGGCATCGGCTGAACCGGCCACGTCGCCGCGCTCTTGCGGGCGGTTCCGCGCTCGGGCCGGGAGCGTTCCGGACGTCGTCGGGTGCCATGGCGTTCGCCGGGCCGGTCCGCTCGCGCTCGAGCGCGCGGCCCGGTTCGAAGTTGTTGATATCGCGTGATTGCCGGGCGCCATCGCGCCGCTTGCCCACGTGGATATCCTGATAGAAGATCAAGCAATTCGACTTTCGAAAGGGCGCTCTGCCTTGTCCTCGCGGCGCGACGGACGCCCGACCGACGGGGGCAAAGGGACGCTGTGGATGTCATCGGCTGACATCGAGCTGGAGCGGGACCACGGGCGCGACGGCCGCTTCGTCGCCTGCCGCGACTGTGACCTTCTGGTGCAGGAGGTTTCCCTCCGTCCCGGCGCCGCCGCCAAGTGCCCGCGCTGCGGCGCGGTCCTCTACCGCAACAAGCCCGACGGCATGGATCGAACCCTGGCCTTTACTGTAGCCGGCCTGATCCTCTTCGTTGTGGCCAATGCCTTTCCCTTGATGGCCTTCCAGCTCCAGGGGCGGAGCGACTCCAACCGACTGATTACCGGGGTTCTCGACCTCTTCGCCCAGGGCATGTGGGAACTGGCATCGCTGGTCTTTCTGACCAGCATACTGGCCCCGCTGGTTTACCTCTGCGGCATGCTCTACGTCCTCGGGCCGCTGCGGCTCGGCCGGCGGCCGCCGGGGCTGGCCGTGGTCTTCAAGTTCGTGCGCAAGCTGCGCTCCTGGGCCATGCTCGAGGTCTACACACTGGGGATCTTCGTCGCCTTCGTAAAACTCGCGGACTTCGGCGCCGTCGAGGCGGGGGTCGCTCTCTACGCCTTCTTCCTGCTGATCTTCGCGCTCTACGCCGCGGACCTATCGCTCGATCCCCGGGACGTCTGGCGGCGGGTCGAGGAGGCCGAATGACCGCCGCGCCCATGACCGCAACGGCACGCGCGCTGCTCTCCTGCGATTCCTGCGCGCTGCTGTCCCAGGCGGTGCCCGTCCCGGCCGGTGCGAAGCGGGTCTGCCCGCGGTGCGGCAGTGCTCTGGAGCAGCGCAAGGCCAACAGCCTCTCGCGCACCTGGGCGCTGGTGCTGGCCGCCTACATTCTCTATGTGCCGGCCAACCTGCTGCCGGTCATGACCGTGATCTCCTTCGGCAAGGGTGAGGCGGACACCATCATGAGCGGCGTGCGGGCCTTGATCGCCGGGGGCGACTGGCCGATCGCGCTCCTGGTTTTCCTGGCCAGCGTCACCATTCCCGTTGCCAAGCTGTTTGCGCTGACCTTCCTCCTGGTCTCGGTGCACCTCAAGTCGCGCTGGCGACCGAAGGACCGGACCTTTCTCTACCGCTGCATCGAGTTCATCGGGCGCTGGTCCATGATCGACATCTTCGTCATCTCGATCCTGGTCGCGCTCATCAAGCTGGAGAACGTGGCGACCATCGAGGCAGGCTTCGGCGCTGTCTGCTTCGCGGGCGTCGTCATCATCACGATCTTCGCGGCCGTGTCTTTCGATCCGCGACTGATCTGGGACTCGCTGGAGGAGGTCGAGGACCATGAGTGACAAGCACGGAAATGAGCCGCTCCAAGCCAGCCTTCCAAAGGTCGAGGACCAGTGGCACAGCCGGATCTCGGTCGTCTGGCTGATCCCCCTCTGCGCGGCCCTAGTCGGCGGCTGGCTGGCGTTCACGACGATCCGCGATAAGGGACCCTCGATCACCATCGCCTTCGAGACCGCCGACGGACTCGAGGCCGGCAAGACCAAGATCCTCTTCAAGGGCCTCGAGGCCGGCCTCGTGGACGATATCCGCCCGACCGAAGACCTCTCGCAGGTGATCGTCTACGCGACCCTCAAGAAGGAAATGAAACCGCACCTGAACGACGGTGTGCGCTTCTGGGTCGTGCGTCCCGAGATCGGCGTCGGCCGCGTCTCCGGCTTGGACACCCTGGTCTCGGGGGACTACATCGCCTTCGGTCCGGGAAGCGGCGCGCCGACCCTCAGCTTCAAGGGCCTGGACGAACCGCCCGTCGAAGAGGGCGACGAAAGGAACCGGAAGTTCGTGCTCGAGACCGATAATCTCGGCTCGCTGGACCGCGGCTCGCCGGTCATCTACCGCGGTGTCACCGTCGGCAAGGTGCTGGACTACACCCTGCCCGAGGACGACTCTCCCCTGACTGTCGAGATCATCGTGCACGATCCGCACCACAAGCTGGTGCGCGAGAACACCCAGTTCTGGAACGC